>JACCVJ010000184.1 GCA_013698215.1 Tatlockia sp.
GTAAACTTTATTACTCTGATAAAAAAGCGAATAAAGAATTAGCGAAAAAACGCGTTCTTATTGAGAATGTATTTGCACATTTAAAAAAGTTCAGGATTTTGGCAGGAAAGTATCGTAATCGAAGAAAACGATTGGGATTGCGGTTTAATTTGATAGCTTCTATTTATAATTATGAGCTTCATCTATGCTCAAATCAAATTTTAATTTAACTTTTGCAAGAAGTCTATTCTATTTTCTGAAGTATCAGCCAGTCCAAGGGCAAAAGCTTTTTGCTGACTATTGGCTCTAAATCGGATTCTAAGCCGCCCTCTGAAAGATTCTACTGACGGCGCTCCCTTGCCATTTTTACCTGTAGCCGTTTTACTGTACATAGACTGAGTATTGCTAGTGCTGTTTACTAAACTAGTGATACTCATTTGATACTCAAAATACAAGTTTCACTTGAATAGGTTTAAGTTTTTTAAATATGTGCAACTCAGCATTCAATACTGAATTACTCAAACTTCGCCTACAGCAATGCTTTCAAAAACGGAGAGGGAGGGATTCGAACCCTCGATAAGTTACCCTACACAGCATTTCCAGTGCTGCGCCTTCAACCACTCGGCCACCTCTCCAGATGTCGCGAATTCTAATTGTACACGCAATGAGACGCTAAATTAAATAAAGCCGAAAACATTTCCTTTAATCATGACTCGTTACTTCACAGTTAAAATACGCGATCGCATTTCTAACCAAGTTCACACCCTCCAAGTACCAGAAACTAGCTACATTTTGCAAAATGCCGAGAATCAAGGGGTAAAATTGCCTTACTTGTGTCGCAATGGAGCTTGTACCGCCTGCGCCGTGCGGGTGGTATCTGGGGAAATCTATCAGCCCGAAGCGATGGGACTATCCCACGAATTACGCAAACAAGGCTATGCTCTATTGTGTGTAAGCTATGCCCGCTCTGACTTAGAAGTAGAAACTCAAGACGAAGATGAAGTATACGAATTACAGTTTGGGCAATACTTCGGTAGAGGTAAAGTTAAAGTAGGTTTGCCTTTAGATGAGGAATAAAAAATTTCTTTTTATTCTATTACTTCTAAACGGGTGTCAAACCACAACCCAACCGCAAGGGTTGAAAGTACAAGTAAAACGAGTAGTTAGCGGACAAACTATAGAAGTAGTCAGCAAGGATAAAACCATGCAAGTTAGGTTAATTGGCATTGACGCGCCCGACTTGCAACAACAGCCACACGGACAAGCAGCCAAAGCTTTTTTAACCCAGCTAATCGTTGACAAACAGGTAATTTTAGAGCTTGACGATCAAAAACAAGATGAATTTGGGCGATCCTTGGCTTACGTATGGAGCGACTTTTTAGTAAACGAATATTTGGTAAAACAAGGAGTAGTATTAGTTGCAGTAAAATCGCCAAATCATAAACATGATACCCGCTTAGTTCGCGCCCAACAATGGGCTAGACTTCAAGAACAGGGAATCTGGAACCCCAAGCAACCAATGACTTTGACCCCCACTGAGTTTCGCGCCAAGTATCGCTAACTATGACAGCACAATTATCAGGTTTTTTAGAAATAGCTACCGAAGCCGCGATCGCTGCGGGTGAAGTCTTGCTAAGTTATTTAGGTAATATTGGTACAGCAACTCAAAAAGGTCGCCCAGGCGACTTAGTTACAGTAGCTGACAAAGCTTCAGAGGCTGTTGTTTTAGAAATTTTACAGCGACACTTTCCCACTCATGCAATTCTTGCAGAAGAATCGGGCAAGCTAGGATTAGCCGAAAGTCAATATTTATGGGCAATAGATCCTCTTGATGGCACAACTAATTATGCTCATCAATACCCCTTTTTTGCCGTTTCTATTGGGTTACTAATTGCTGGAGTACCAGAAGTTGGCGTTATTTTCGATCCCTTTCATCAAGAACTATTTTGTGCTGCTAAAGGGCTAGGCGCTACAAAAAATCGTCGCCCAATTCAGGTTTCTACTACAAATCAGTTAAGTGAAAGTCTTTTGGTGTCGGGGTTTGCCTACGATCGCCACGAAACAACAGATAATAATTACGCCGAATTTTGTCACCTTACCCATCTTACTCAAGGAGTGCGGCGCAGTGGCTCGGCGGCGCTGGACTTGGCGCACGTTGCTTGTGGGCGTTTAGATGGTTACTGGGAGCGGGGAATTGCCCCTTGGGATATTAGCGCCGGGGTAATTTTACTCCAAGAAGCCGGGGGCAAAGTTACAGGCTATGATGAAAGTTTATTGAGTATTGAATCTGGGCGAATTTTGGCTACTAATGGCTTGATTCACCACAGTTTAAGTCAGGAACTAATAAAAGTCCCTTCTTTATCAACCATAAGCAATATAATTTCTAAATAGCCAGGAATAGATGTTACCGTTTTGACTTAGCTAAGAGGGGAGTATAACGCCCGTAAATAAACTTTTATGGCAGGCGAGCAAACAGCGTTTTATGTCTTTAAATATTGATATTGGGCTATTCAAATTTGATTTTACAGATTGCCATGCAGTTTTAGGAGTACCTATTGATGCAAATTTTAAGGATATTCGCCAAGGATACTTAAAAATTGCTCGGCTTTTACATCCTGATAGTACGGCAGCTAAAGGGATTGGGGAAAAACAAAAAGCCAACGATCTATTTTCTAAAATAGTCAATCCAGCTTACGAAAAATTTACGACAGAGCATTCTCGTGCGGAATACCTTGTGCTGTTAAAAGATATTAGCAAACGAGTGAAGCAAGACCAAAATCCTCTCTTGCGGCACGAATCATCTCAAGAATTAGCTAAAACAAACAATATAGAACAGATTTATCAAAATAAGCTGCGGCAACTTGCCCTCAATCAATACGAAGACTTCGATCTAGTTAAAACAGTTATTGCTGAAATTAGCGAACTAAATTTAGTGTATTTGATGCGTCAATCAAATAAAGCATTTACTTCGGCATCGCAACCATTTCCGAGTAACACCCAAAAATCGCCGGAGCAACCCAAACAAACGTCATCACCGCCGCCAGAGGAGCAAACCCCAGAAACTCTAGTGGAACAATACTTACGCCGCGCTCAAAAATTGATGGAAAAAAATAACTTCCCTCACGCTAGAGTAGAGTTACAAGATGCTTTGAAATTAGAACCTAATAATCCTATGGCTCATAGCTTAATAGGAATAGTTTATTTAAAGCAAAATCAATTAACAATGGCTAAGGTTCACATCAACAAAGCTTTGCAATTAAATCCCAATGAACCAATGGCATTAAGAAGCAAACAAGTATTAGCAGAAGCTGTACCAAAAATAGCAGGGCAAACAAGTCCAGCAAACAAGGCGGGAGAAGGCGCAGAAAAACCCAAAGGCGGTGGTTTGTTTGGTGGGATGTTTGGTGGCAAGAAAAACAAATGATCTATCAACCACCTACGGGCGCAAGAGATTTATTACCGCTAGATGTTACTCAAAAACACTGGATTGAGGAGCGGTTGCAGCAAGTATTTCAACGTTACGGCTACCACCAAATTATTACTTCAACTTTAGAGCGATTAGATACGCTGATGGCCGGGGGAGCAATTGAACGTCGCTCGGTGATTCAGTTGCAAGGCTTAGAGGAGGAATTGGGTTTGCGTCCTGAGCTTACAGCCTCCATTGCTAGAGCGGCTGTAACTCGCATGGCGGGAGTAACTCATGGGCAGAGATTGTACTACATAGCTAATGTATTTCGCCGCACTAAAAGCAGTTCTCACAATCGAGTGCAAGAATTTTATCAAGCAGGGGTAGAGTTGTTAGGCGGTGGAGGTGGACTTGCGGATGCGGAAATACTATTGCTGGTGGCGGAGTGTTTGCAAGAATTAGGATTAGCTAGTGGATGGCGGTTGATTTTGGGAGAGGCGGGAATCGCGCGGAGTTTATTATCTCCTTTTCCGGTTTCATTGCAAGCTACGGTGAGAAAAGCGATCGCCTCTCTAGATCGAGTAACTTTAGAAAATTTGCCGTTAAGCGATGCTTTAAAAGCCCGAAGTCTAGTATTGCTAGACTTGCGCGGTAAACCTGCCGATGTTCTACAGCGCGTTGCTAGTCTAGACTTGGACGAATCGCAGAGCGAGGCAGTTCATCACCTTAAATCTTTAATATCCTTACTTGATGAATGCTATGAAGGAGTTAGTAGTCAGTTTCCGCTAATTTTAGACCTAAGTTTGGTGCAAACTTTGGACTACTACACGGGGATTGTTTTTGAAGTCGTTAGCGATCGCAACCAAACTCATATATTAGGACAGGGGGGACGCTATGATCGCTTATTAGGACTTTATCATCCCCAAGGCGAGTCATCCCCAGGAATTGGCTTTGCTCTCAATATTGAGGAATTACAGCAAGTTTTGCTTGGTAGCAATCAGTTACCCAAGTTTACACTCGCTAGTAATTGGCTAGTAGTTCCCGAAAACCCCGATGCTTACTTCGCTGCTTTTAGTTACGCTCAGAAGTTGAGAAGTTCTCATCATCAAGTGCAAGTAGAGATGGAGTTAGAAGGGAGAAACAGCGACACTATCCGCGCCTACGCCCGTAGTCAGCGAATTGGACAGATTGCTTGGATTAAAGCTGGGGATCTGCCCACGATTGAATCATTAAACCTGCGGCCTATTATGCCCGTAGAAACTCTTTAGCGAAATCTAAACATTAAAAACGCCTTAATTGCGGCAGTCTGGGGTTTCTAGATGAATCAGGTATACGAATCGGGGAGGCGTTAGGACTGCACCATTTGATTTTAACTCCGACTCGCCCGTGCCAATTCTGCAATAAACTCAACCAATATGGTTTTCCTGTTCCTCTTTAATTCTATCGAGGTCACACCCGTCCAAAAGGAGCCTTTAACCCTTGACTTCAATATCATGGAGTGCTTGATATAGGTCGCCCGTCGCTCCTTGAGCGTGTTTCTCGCTACCCCGGATTGCCTCATAAAGCCGCGCTGCGATCGCTGCGCCCAGAATGGGGCCAACAACATATATCCAGTAGTTCGCCATAGCTGCACCCCCTGCAAACAGCGCGGGGCCGAGCGATCGTGCAGGGTTCATCGATCCGCCCGATACAGGCCCACCAATTAATACGTCAAAAACTACAGTTAAGCCAATTGCAAGTCCGGGTACTGCACCAGCTACGCGCTTATCGGTGGCAATGGAGATAATTACCAGCATCAAAAAAAACGTGAGTACAGCTTCAGTGCCGACGGCAGCAGGTACTAACCCTAAAGCTGGGATATGCGCCCCATATCCCCCGCCAAACAAAAGTGCTACGACTGCTGCTGCCGTAATCCCGCCTAAAAACTCTGCTGCTAAATATGGCAAAACATAACGCCAAGGAAAGCGACGCGCGATCGCAAAACCAAGGGTGACAGCAGGGTTGAAGTGAGCAGCAGAAATGTGACCAAGGGCATAGATCATTGCTAGTACCGATAGCCCAGAAACCCACGCTGCCGCCATCAAACCGCTATCGCTACTTGGGAGTGTACCCGTTGCCGAGAGAGCAACGGGGGCAAACACAATGCCAAACGTCCCGATAAATTCAGCAATATAGCGCTGCCTCATGCTGTTTTTCACGGCTTGGGGGTATTTCCTAATTTAGTTAACAGTGATGCCACCCGCTCTTTTATTTCGTCACGAACTCGGTAAAAGGTTTCTATTGGTTCTCCTTCTGGGTCATCAAGTTGCCAATCAGTGAATATTTCTCTTAGCACCCATGCTTCCGGCAAATTCACCCCACAGCCGCAAAGTGAAATTACTGCATCATAATCATCAGATTTAAAATCGCTTAAAGGTTTGGAAGTCTGGTTGCTAATATCAATCCCAATCTCCGCCATAACCTCTACAGCTTTAGGATCTACTTTACTTGCTTCTAGCCTAGAGCTTGCAACTTCGATCATTCCCGCTCCCAACGTTCTCGCAAAACCCTCTGCCATTTGGGAACGACGAGAATTTTTCTTACACACAAACATAACTCGCTTCATTTTTTATCCTTAAGTTTTATAGGATGTTGGTGCTTTTTTGATATAAAAATCTACAAACTCTCTGACTGCTGGGTTGGTTTGTGCTGCCTTAGCATTGACATAAATAAATAAAGTGGAAAGAGGCTGATATCTAGCTCCTTCTACAGTTTTACGCGAAGGTAGCACTGATTTTTTACCGTTATTAATGGCAACGGCTTTCAACTTGTTTTGGTTGGCTTCATAATAAGCAAATCCAAAGTAACCCAAAGCATTTGGATCTTTACTTACTCCTTGGACTAAAACATCATCATTGCTGGCTACATAATCACTGCGGCTAGCTTTAGCTTCACCAACTATTGCCTCTGTGAAGTAGTCAAAGGTTCCAGACTGCTTACCTGGACCATACAGTGTTAGTGGTTGATCTGGTCAGTCAGGGCGTACTTGCTGCCAGCGAGTAATTTTTCCTTGGGCAAGGGGTTCCCATATTTTTTTTAATTCAGTTGTGGTAATGCTCTTAGCCCACGTATTTTCGGGATGGACTACGAGTGTAAAAGCATCGTAAGCAATGGGAAGTTCTATAAACCTCACACTAGAGGAGTTGCAGGCTTTGATCTCTGCGGTCAAGATGGGTCTTGAGGCGTTGCTGATGTCTGTTTCTCCTGCACAGAATTTTTTAAAACCGCCCCCAGTTCCAGAAACAGCGACTATAACTTTTACATTATTTGCCTGCATTTTTTGAAAATCTTTAGCGATCGCCTCCGTGATTGGAAACACTGTACTAGAGCCATCAATTTTAACTACCTGCGCCTCAAGCTTTTGCTGAGATTGACTAGAGGTATTAGATCCCGCAGTACAGCTAGTAATCAAAAATAGAAGACTAAACGCGATCGCCGATCTATTTATTGTGATGTTCATTTACCCCATCCTTTACCTTAACTAAGGGGGTACTATTTCATCATTTCAAATTAAATTGATTTGTCAAGCCATTGATAAGGTTTGTAAATTAACAACAGGTTAAGAAATAATTGATGTGTTGAGTCACACTTCAGCAAGGACGAGCGGGTAACATTGGTGATGTACGGCGGAAATCTGCTAAATACTGTTCCATAACAACAAATTGCGGCAAGTTTAAACTGTAGTAAATCCAGCGCCCTTCCTGCCGAGAGCGAACTAAGCC
>JACCVJ010000219.1 GCA_013698215.1 Tatlockia sp.
CTTGATTGCTCACGCCCGTAACTTAGGTTATATCAAGTGCGAAGACAACTTGCTGCAACCATTGCAAGCCTTGCGGAACTTACCGGAAGAAAAAGTATTGATTTTGACAACTGGCTCTCAAGGCGAACCATTGTCAGCCATGACCCGGATTTCTAATGGCGAACACCAGCAAATAAAAATTCGTCCCGGCGATACGGTTGTATTTTCGGCTAACCCCATTCCGGGAAACACCATTGCTGTTATGAATACTATTGACCGCTTAATGATGCAGGGTGCGAACGTTATTTACGGCAAAGACAAAGGATTGCACGTATCTGGTCACGGTTGCCAAGAAGACCAAAAATTGATGATCGGACTAACTAAGCCTAAGTTTTTCTTGCCTGTTCATGGCGAACATCGGATGCTAGTTAAACACGCCCAAACCGCTCAAAGTACCGGCATTCCCGCCGAAAATATGTTAATTATCCAAAACGGCGACGTGATCGAAGTATCACAAGAGGCAATGCGCGTCACCGGGAAAGTGCCTGCGGGAATTGAACTTGTGGATATGTCACGCACGGGAATAGT
Source organism: Tatlockia sp. (assembly GCA_013698215.1). GTDB lineage: Bacteria > Cyanobacteriota > Cyanobacteriia > Cyanobacteriales > Chroococcidiopsidaceae > Aliterella. The sequence goes on from JACCVJ010000219.1 coordinate 568, forward strand.
GAGCGATCGCGTCCTCAAGGAGCGGCAGCAATTGGCAGGAGAAGGAATTATTACCATTGCGGCGGCGGTAGATTGGCAAGGCAAACTAATGATGAAACCAGAAATTCACCTGCGCGGTGTAGTTTCATCTATGGAGCGCCCGATGCTACAACAATGGGTGCAAGAGCGGATGGAAAGGGTATTAGGCGATCGCTGGTCGAGCTTTACGCAATCGGTCAATGACGAACCTGTAGAAGTAGACTGGGTAGGCGTACAAGTACAGCTAGAGCGAGAACTACAACGCCAAATTCGTCGAGAACTGCAAACCCAACCGACAGTTACTTTATTGCTACAATCTCCTGACGAACCCGTTAAAGCTTTAGATGGGAGAAGACGACGACGCACGACAGCGCCACAAATTGCCGCCTCTTAATATAGGCGACCTCTATTCATTACGCAGGATGGGAAGAAGTTATCAGCTTCTTCCCACCCTGATTTTTTGCTGACTTCCCTGAGTGCATTTACGGAAATTAAAAATGTATAGGTAAAAAGTTCAGTGATGTCTCTAATTCCGAATCTAGGAGATTTTAGGCAAGATGATAACGAATCAACTTTTTCTCTTTCTTGCGAAAAACTCGTTTCCAAACTGTAGATACTTTTAGAACACCCACCTTACCCAACTAAAGTAGAGACGTTATGAACTTATCACAACACACAACCCAAGACTTCCTTCTCAACAACTGGATGCTAGGCGAAAAAGTGAATTTTGATATTTTCCAAGCCTTACGTCAACGCCTAAACCGAGTTCAAGTATCCAGCCCCAAACTAGCTCATCGTTTATGTCAACTAATTCCTGCTCAATGCCCCTTTGAACGCGATATTACAGTTTTTGATCGCAAATTTCACATTCCCCCCATGTGCAAACTCAACCCACTGTACGAGGAAGTTGTCGCTTTACGTTTTCGGGCGCTATGCTTTTTGGCTGACGAATGCGGCGAAGATGTTACAGATTACTGCTAAAAACTTTTATTTGCTGCTCACTCTTGCCAAATTCTGCCCTGACTGGATTCTCAAATATTATTGATTTTTTTTAGTATAAAATCCTGTTTTCTCTACGAGCTAATTAGCAAAACAGGTCAAATGTACCATTTCTAGCCAAAATAGCCGCTTCTTAAGCTGTTGACCTGATAAATATTTTTAAAAAATCTATCTATGGTTAACAATAAATAACAAAGCAATGTTAATACAGTTAGACATAAGCAATTAATTTCAAGTCACCAATTTAAGGAGCAATTGCAGTTATGAGGGTGATTTTTTGCCTGCAAGTCTCAAAAACCAAGCAGCACCAAAATAAGATTAAACCTACTTTTGGGCAATGGCTGACGGAGGTAACTAAACTAACTGCCTTATCTTTAACACTTATAGGAATTGGTTTTCTTTTTCAACACACGGCGCAAGCTGATACGGCTCGAATTGATGACATTACTATCGACCGCCAACCCGATGAAACCTACGATAGCTTAATTCAACGGGCCGAAACTGCCGCCCGAACTGCCCTTTTACAAGGATTTAACCGAAGTTCGCAAATAACTGACGTTTCGGTAATCATCTTAGGTCAAAATCAGGGTGTAATTGCCCCAGTTTTGGCTATAGGCTTAAGTCGTCCGCAATGGAGAGGCGGTAATGACAAATTCACCTATTTTAATAGTGCGCGCAGCCTATTACGTTTAGAGGAACAACCCTTAGCTGTTGGATCTACTGGAGGGGGACAAAGAACCCCACCACCATCACCCAGACAAAGACGAAATAATCCTGCGGGTAGTGCGAGAGAAATTATTAATAACGCCCCTGTTCGACCAGTAAATTTTCCGCCTGGAGCGGTTCCCCTTCCTGGGAGTCCGGCTTTGGTTCCTCGCCCTCAATCGCCGGGAATAACCCCTATAACTTCTCCTGGGGATAATTTTAATGCTGCACCAATACCTGAGACTCCGGTAACTACTCCTACGCCGCAAAACTTACCCCAAATAAATCCAGCCAATACTACCCCAAATCAACCTTGATATTTTTACCCCTAGCAGACTTGCTGGGGCAACATTTTGTGGACAAGGGCTTATACTAGAAAGGTTGTCAAAAATTGTATTAGCTATTATGGCAGTTCCTAAGAAGAAAACCTCAAAGTCAAAACGAGATAAGCGCAAAGCAACCTGGAAACATAAAGCAGTAGTAGAAGCGAGAAAAGCGCTGTCTTTGGGTAAATCAATTTTGAGCGGACGCTCTAAGTTTGTATACCCAACCAAGGAAGAAGACGAGACAGAAGAATAAACTTTGTCTTTGTTAGCGAAGGACAAGAAATGTACGTTAAAAGATTTTATTCCACAATAAAGTAGGAAGCTGAAGCAACTGAAATAATGCTAGGAAAATTTTTAAAAAAACCTAATGAGGAACAGAGCGATCGCGTTCCTCCCGGTCAATACTTAACTAAGGGGTTTCCGGTGCTTACTTACGGGCAAACGCCCCAAGTTAGTATAGAAAATTGGCAATTTAAAGTTTGGGGTTTGGCAAAAGAGGTAACATTTAGCTGGGCTGACTTTATGGCTTTACCCCAACAGCAGTTTACTGCCGATTTTCACTGCGTTACGCGCTGGTCTAAGCTTGATGTCAAATGGACAGGTATTAAAGTTACTGAGTTCATGAAATTGATTGACGTAGAAGAGAAAGCCGTTCATGTGATGGAACACTGTTACGGCGGTTATACTACCAATATTGCGATGTCCGACTTCTTGAAGGAAGAAAACTTTTTTGCCCATACAGTATTTGACGAACCCCTAAGCGCCGAACACGGCGGCCCGATGCGGCTAGTAGTTCCACATATTTATGCCTGGAAAAGCGCTAAATGGATTAATGGTTTAGAGTTTTTAGACAAAGAAGAATTAGGTTTTTGGGAACGCAATGGCTATAACAGTCGCGGCGAACCTTGGGCGGAAGAACGTTATAGCTAGTAGTTGCAACAGACACAGACGAGAGTTTGTGTCTTTGTACTTTTAAGGGTGTTTTCGCAAAAGTAGGTTTCCCTAATTATTAATTTTGTCAGTCCCCTAGGCAATATTCTCTACACTTAAGCTAGGGAATTTGCGGTAAAGATAGAAACAAGTATGAGCAAAAATGGCAAGCCATCTTCCAGAGATTCTCGCCAAGCATGAAACCATACTGTTAAGTGAATGGTTAAAGGAACAACTATCGGCGGGAATCCGCCGCGATGACTTGATGTGTGAAGGAGAAATGCGCGATCAATCTGGAGAATTTCTGCGCTTATTGCGAGATGCGACTTAAGGTGGTAATTTAACTAATTTTCAAGCTTCAGAATGGAATAATGTTAAAGTGCTAACTAGCATAACCCGTACCCTCGTCCAACAAGGCTTTAGCCCTTTTCAAGTAGCCTTATTTATTTTTTCTTTGGTATTATGGCCTATCAAATTAACCAATTTTGGGCCAACAATCGGCATGGTATCGGCAGATAGCGATCGCACTCAACAAGTAATTCGGAATTTGCTATCAAATGCCATGGGGTTGCAAGTTTTGGTAGTCGATGATGAAGACGATAATCGGGAAATTATTACTTTGGCATTGCTAGAGTACAACGTTAAAGTAATAACTGCCAATTGTGCAATGGCGGCGATGGAAATAGTTATCCAAAGGAATTTAGACGTGATCGTAAGTGACATTGGAATGCCTGACGAAGACGGTTATAAATTAATTATAAAAATTAGAGATTGAGAAGTTAGCCAAGGACTAGAACCAATTGGGGCGATCACATTAACAGCTTACGCTAGAGATGAAGATCGCCACCAAGCGATTTCTAATGGTTTTCAAATGCACCTATCTAAACCCATCGAACCACACAAGTTAGCTCTAGCTGTCAGTCAATTAACTAGGCGTACTGCTAATTATTGATTTTAAAAATATCTATCTTCAAGTTCATTTACAAAAATATTTAACTTTGATAATTTCTACAAGGGTGCATTATTTTACTTCAGAAAACAATTTGACAGATATAGACTTCAACCATCAATTTTAGGAACATCCAGATGCACAGTAATATTCTCAAGTCTTCCCTTGCGATGACTATTTTCGCGGCAATTAGTTCAACTATTTTACCTGTACAAGCTGCTTTACTTGTAAGTAGCAGTGGTGATAACTCCATCAAACAGTATGACGAAATAACAGGTGCATATATCCGAGATTTTGTCACGGCTGGTAGTGGTGGGTTGTCTAGCCCTAATGGTTTGGATGTAGGACTAAATGGCAATTTGTTCGTTAGTAGCAGAGGCACTAATAGTGTTAAGGAATACAGTGGTACAACAGGCGAGTATGTTGGCGATTTTGTATCTTTCGATGATGGATTACGCTCTCCTATAGGCTTAACTTTTGCCGAGGATGGTAGCTTGTTTGTCGTTGGTGATACTCCTGTTCCTAGCGATAATGTTTTAAGAAGCGGCTTCTTTCAGTACGATGGGAATACAGGGGAATTACTTAGTAGCACTCTTACTGGTGCAAGAGGTTTTAGTTCAGCACCTATTGATGTAGTTGTGGGTGGGTTAGATAATACTATATTCATCAGTCAATCTCGATTTCGCTTTAATAGTGGTTCTGTTGATGAATTCAATCCAATAACTGGAGTTCCGATTTTTAGGGATTACATTAATTCCGACCCTAGTGTTACAAATATTGACCCCAGGGGTTTAGCTATCACCGACAACTTTCTTTACTACACCGATAACGCATCAATTGGTCGCTTTGACTTAATAAATAATGTTATCGACCCACGCTTCGTTGATGTCAGTAGTGGTGGACTAACTCGAGCTTTGGACGTAGCTATTGGAGCAAATGGCAATCTGTTTGTCAGCGATAGTGCTAGTGATAGTGTTAAACAGTATGATGGAGCGACAGGAAACTTTCTAGGAGATTTTGTCACTTCTAGTAGCGGAGGGTTATCTAGCCCTACTTACCTCACCACTGCCAATGTTCCTGTTCCCGAACCTTCTTCTGTGTTAGGTATAGCAGCACTTGGTGGTTTATTTGTAGGTGGTGCTTGGCAGCGTAAGGCAAACCGCCGCAAGCAACTAAATTTCTTGCAAAAATAAGCTTCGATCTCGAAATATCCACCAAAACGTTAGTAGTTTTGGTGGATATTTGACTATTATTACTAGCTAACAGCCATTGGTAAGCAAATAATCTTAGTTTTTTCAATCGCCGCTAATAAATCAGCCCAAGAGGAGTTAGCCAAGCTATCGCGGATAACGTGGGCGGCGGCAAATCTTTCTACCGGGCCCAGTCCTACAACCCACATTCCCGCTGCTAAACCAGCTTCAACACCCGCCGCCGCATCTTCTACTACTACGCAATCTGAGGGGTCTAATCCTAGTTGCATTGCGGCATGAAGAAAGACATCGGGGGCGGGTTTGTGGCGATCGACACTGTAACCATCACTAATTGCGGCAATGCGATCGCCTATCCCCAATAATTTCGTAACTAAATGAGCATTTTTACTAGAAGATCCGATCGCTATTTTGAGCCCTGCTGCCTGTAATTCTTCTAGCAAGGGCAATACTCCGGGCAGTAAATCCGCCGGACTCAAATCTTGAATAAAGATTTCATAGTAGCTATTTTTCCGTGCCATCATTGCTTGAATGTCAGCTTCAGGAATAGAAACATCACCCAGTAAGTGCAGTAAAGAATCACGCCTTGCCAAACCGCGCATTGCCTCGTTAGCTTGGCGATCAAAA
>JACCVJ010000232.1 GCA_013698215.1 Tatlockia sp.
TAGACAAGTTTTGTTTTAGTGCGGCGGGATTAGAAGCATTAAAAGCAACGGGAATTTTTGCCCACGCACCCGATAAATTTTGGTCGCTACTGGCTCAAACGCGGTTTACAGGCGATGTTTGGGCAGTACCAGAAGGGACGGCAGTTTTTGCCAATGAGCCATTATTAAGAATAGAAGCGCCGTTATGGCAAGCTCAGTTAGTAGAAACTTATTTGCTTAATACCCTAAATTACCAAACTTTGGTAGCCACAAAAGCGGCTCGTTTGCGAGATGTAGCGGGGGCGGAGGCGACTTTATTAGAATTTGGTACGCGGAGGGCTTTTAGTCCGCAAGGCTCTTTGTGGGCGGCACGAGCGGCTTTAGCAGCAGGGTTTGATGCAACATCGAACGTACTTGCAGCCTTGAAATTAGGACAAAAACCTAGCGGGACAATGGCTCATGCTTTAGTTATGGCGCTTAGTGCTTTAGAAGGCAGTGAGGAGCAAGCTTTTAGCGCGTTTCATCGCTATTTTCCTAATGGTACGTTACTAATTGATACCTTTGATACGATCGCGGCGGCGGAAAAATTAGCGCAAAAAGTAAACTCTGGAGAAATCGAACTAGCCGGAGTAAGGATAGATTCAGGGAATTTAGAGGAATTATCAAAAGTAGTCAGAAATCTTTTACCAAACGTACCGATTATTGTCAGTGGTGATATTGACGAAACAGAAATAGTTAGGCTAAAAGCCAAGGGTGCTTGCATTGATGGTTATGGAATTGGGACTAAGTTAGTAACGGGAGCGCCTGTAAATGGGGTGTATAAGTTAGTTGAAATTGATGGAATCCCGGTGATGAAAGCTTCTAGTAATAAAGTTACTTATCCAGGACGCAAGCAAATTTGGCGAAGTTTTGTAGATGGAGTAGTACAGCACGACCAATTGGGATTGATTACGGATGCAAAACCGCCGGATTCTCAGCCATTGTTGCAGTTGGTAGTTAAGCAGGGACAAAGGTTACAATTACCAGAAAGTCTGGCAGATTTGCGATCGCGTACTAGAGATTCTGTAGCTAGTTTGCCCCCAGAATGTCGAAATATCAACACTCCTGTAAGTTGTGAAGTAACTATTTCTCCCGATTTGCAAAAATTAGCCCAAAAAGTAAGTACAAAAAATAGATGAGAGTTGCTTTATTTGGTACAAGTGCAGATCCCCCCACTTCTGGACATCAAAAGATTCTTAGCTGGCTTGGCGATTATTACGATTGGGTAGCTATTTGGGCGGCGGATAATCCGTTTAAATCTCACCAAACTTCTTTAAATCATCGCGGTACAATGCTGCGGTTGTTAATTGAGGAAATGCGCCCATCACGACATAATATTGGGTTTTATCCCGAACTCAGTAGCCGTCGGACGCTGGAAACCGTAGAAAAAGCTAGAAAATTGTGGAGTACGCAAAGAGTAGATTTTACTTTAGTTATTGGTGCAGATTTAGTTAACCAATTACCTCGTTGGTATAAAGCCCAAGAATTATTGCAGCAAGTTCAAGTTTTGATTGTACCCAGACCAGGCTATAAACTGGAAAAGGAGGATTTACAACAATTGCAAGATTTGGGAACAAAGGTAGAAGTGGCGGATCTAACGGGTTTAGATGTGTCTTCAACGGCGTATCGAGACTTTGGCGATACTCAAGCAATAACTCCTCCGATTCAAGCCTATATTCATCGAGAGCATTTGTACAAATGCCAGGACATATCCAAAAAAAGTTTGCCGATCTACTAAATAAACAGCCTTTAGCTGATTTTAAAGTCGGGGTTGATAATGTAATTTTTTCTGTCGATACATTGCAAAATCGGCTATTAGTTTTGTTGGTAATGCGACACCAAGAGCCGTTTTTAGATTATTGGGGACTCCCTGGTACTTTGGTACGTCAAGGGGAATCGTTAGAAGATGGCGCTTATCGGATTTTGGCGGAGAAAATTCGCGCGAAAAATTTGTATTTAGAGCAACTATATACTTTTGGTGGCCCAAACCGCGATCCTCGTGAAGCCGTTGATTGTTATGGAGTGCGCTATCTATCGGTAAGTTATTTTGCTTTGGTGCGGTTTGAGGAAGCAGAATTAATTGCTGATGGGGTAAGCGGAATTGCTTGGTATCCGGTGAAAGAAGTACCGCAACTAGCTTTCGATCATCAAGAGATTTTGGCTTACGGACATAGAAGATTGAAAAATAAACTAGAGTACAGTCCGGTTGCTTTTGAAGTATTGCCAGAATTGTTTACTTTAAGCGATCTGTATCAGCTTTACTCTACAGTTTTGGGCGATAACTTTTCTGATTATTCCAACTTCCGAGCGCGGTTATTGAAATTAGGTTTTTTAGCAGATACCAAAGTTAAAGTATCGCGGGGTGCAGGTCGTCCAGCTACATTGTATCGGTTTGATGCGGATGCTTTTGCACCGTTTAAAGATAAGCCTTTGGTGTTTATTTAACCTTAAACTTATGAAAATTGCGATCGCCCAAATTAACCCCACTATCGGCGAAATAGCTGGTAATGCTGGTCAAATTCTCCAATTTGCATTACAAGCAAAGGTGCAAAACGTCTCTTTACTACTAACCCCAGAACTATCTTTATGCGGCTATCCACCCAAGGATTTGTTACTTAATAGTAGTTTTATCAACGATATGGCGGCGACTTTAGAGCAATTAGCGCAAGATTTGCCGCCTTCTATGGCTGTATTAGTTGGCTGCGTACAACCAAACGCTCAATATCATCAATCCGGTGGTAAACCGTTATTTAATAGTGCGGCGTTGCTACACCAAGGCAAAGTTGAGCAAGTTTTTCACAAACGGCTTTTACCCAACTACGATGTCTTTGACGAACACCGTTATTTTGAGCCAGGTTTGCAAATTAATTCCTTTAGTTTCTCCTCTATTAAAATTGGTGTAACTATCTGCGAAGACTTCTGGAATGACGAAGACTTCTGGGGAAAGCGCAGTTATGCAAGTAATCCGATTGCAGACTTGGCGGCTTTGAATGTAGATTTGATCGTCAATCTGTCAGCTTCTCCCTATAGTGCGGCGAAACCCCATTTACGAGAAGCAATGCTGCGACACGCTGCTATTCGTTATCAAAAACCGATTATTTATGCCAATCAAGTAGGCGCAAATGACGACTTGATTTTTGATGGTTGTAGCGTTAGTTTTAACCGCAAAGGTGAAGTAATCGGTCGTGCTAAGGCTTTTGAAACCGATTTATTGGTAGTAGAATTTGACGAACAATTGGTAGATTTACAACCTAGTGCTACCCCCAATAAAATCGCACCTATACCAGAAAATGACGACGA
>JACCVJ010000171.1 GCA_013698215.1 Tatlockia sp.
CGAGTAAGCGGCGATGTATTTGAGCTAAATAAACGCTGTCCAGGTTGGCATATTCTAACTGTGCTTTTGTTAGTGGGCGTTGTCTCCAATTACTTGATTGTTCAGTTTTATCTACATTAGAAAATCCACAAAGTTCTTCGGCTAAAGTTTTAAGTTTCAAATTAGGTAGTTGAGATACTTCTTTAAAACTGTGCCTTAGTTTTCTTGCTAATTGAAGCGTACAAGTAACATTTGTTGCTTGCTCTTTTCCTAAAAATCTTAAGTCGTAGCTGGCATTATGAAAAACCTTTTCAATTTTAGAATTAACCATAATTTTGTTAATAAAATATGCTACTATTTCTGGCTTTTCTAATACATCTAAAACATAGGCTTTAGCTCCCGTTGTATCTGTAACGTCGTCGGAAGCTTGAATTAAAGATATTTTTGGTTTGGGTGTTTGCCAATCCGCCGTTTCAGTGTCTAACCAAAGTATTTTACTAAGGGCAAGTTTATCAATTATTAAAGTAATTTCGTCTGGGTTTGTTAAATAAAACATTGTCAATAAAAACTCTCTGTCTTTCGATCTTAACTAGCTTTTGCTACTAACAAACAAACTAATTGCTCTTGAGGTTTTTTAGGCGAACCCAAAATACCAATTTTACCTTCTTCGCATAGTTGGTCAATTAATCGATTGATTTGGGCTTTATTTACCAATGGAAAATAGCTAATAGTATTACCGATTAATATCTCTTTTCCTAATAGCTGTTGATTGAAAACTACATTTAATAAAAAATCTTTGACAACTTGCAAGTTTTCAACAACTTCATCACCCAGATCGGGAACAACCTTAAGCTTTTGTAGTAAGTAACAACCATGCAAAATCTTAGATTCGTAAGCAATTTGTCTCAATTCTTTTAAATTAATAGATTTGCCATTAGCCAGAGTTAAATCACCTTCTTTTGTATCTTTAACTAATTCATAGTAGGCAACTAAATATTGAATAGATGCAATTTTGGGATGAATTTGGCGATGAGAAATATTATCGAATAATTGCCCATAAAGTTTATAGCCTTTTGTATTTTGATTACCTAATTTTGAATCACGAATTAAATACAAGTTTTGACACAACTTTCCTTCAATAGTTTTTCTACAAGCTTCCATAATATGAAAAAAAGTAGTCATGTTTTGGTCTTCTGTCCATACAACACCTAAGCATTCAGGCTTTTTGGGTACTTTGTAACTAAGAGAATAGTTAGCAAACTTTGTTGTTTTCAAAAGCAGAGGAATTTTTACATCTTCCATTCCCAAAGTAATCAAGGCTTCTTGCAGCATTTGGATCAATTCTGGCGATGACTGCTGCTGAAGTTTAGTAATTTGCTGTTGCGCCTTAGTCAACTCCTCAATCCATTTAATCTTAAAACTTGCGATCAATTCTGAGCGATCGCCTTCATCAGGTTTCGTTGCTTTAGGAGGTTTAAAAGTACCTTTACTTCCTTCAGCCAACCATTTTTTATATAATAAAATTGTATCTCTACCAAAAATTAGAATTTCTCTAGGGTTAGTTCTCCCACGCGGGAATTGCTCTAATAAACATTGCCGATCTAAAGGATAAGTATTAGATTTTGGTTGCGGGTTTGCTTGACGATGTAAAGAGTATAAACGAGTTGCTAAAATTGATTCAGCTTCTATTAAACTAATCGGCTTTAAATAAGTTTCTAAATCGATCCTATCTTTATGAGACTGATCTATATGGTTTTTATTATTTTGCCAGGTATCTATATTAATGCTGATAATTAACAAAAAGTTTTTAGATTCGCCATGAATTTTAGTAGCAACACTAAATAAAGTCTGCAAATCAGGAGAATTATTAGGTAAACGAGCAATACTTTCTAGTTGATCGAAACATAAAACAATTGGTTGGGTTTCAGTAGCAATTCTGCCAAAATTAGCTAAAGTCTCACAAGCAGCTTCTTCGGTGTCAATAGAACTTTTTACACCTAATTCCTTTAAAGATTCATCGCTTAAATCTTCGCCACGCAGCCACTCGCAAGCTAAATCGTGCTTTTTAGGATTAATTAAATCGTATAATACGCCAAAAAAACTATCTGGATTATAAATAGCTGAATTTTTATAAGTCTTCTTTAGATGTTTGATAAACTTTTGGCGATCGCTTGTCAATCCTTCCCAGAAGTTATCTTGGATCAATCTCTGAGTTAAAGTGCGTTTTGTAAACACAGACAAACTTTTTAGCCACTGCATCAATTGAGAGTCTTTTTGTCCTTCTGGCACTTGCACTAAGCTATCTACGGTATAACGTAAGATATGCCACCAAATGCGCGAACTTTGGGGAAAAGGATTAATATAAGCAAAAAAAGCTTTGTCGTTAAGAGTCTTCTTTAATCTTCCTAATAAGTAAGTTTTACCTGAACCCGGATCGCCTTGTAACAATAACGTGCGAGTATGACGATCTTGAGCAACTTTATTGAGGGTTTCTGTTACCGCAGCAATTACTTCGGTATGAATAGACTCAACTACAGGCTCCGTAGCTACTTGAGCGCGCCAAAAATTTTCCGAACGATAGTTGTCAAAGGGGTTAGTGCTTTGTAATATTAGGTCATCAATAGATGTCATGATTAAGATACTTTGCTTAGGTATTGACACTTAGCCTGTAACCTTGATAAAAAATAGCGGACTACCCGAACGCTGTTTAATCCCAGCATTGACTTGCTCTAGGGAGTAACGACTTGCTTCTACTAAGGCACTTAGTTCTATTTTGGCGTTTCCTTCTAGTCGATAGAGCGCTTGTTCTAAGTCTTCTCCAGATAAGGGCGGTTGTAACTTTTGCCGCAAATAAAATATTGGTAAATAATTATCTGTACCAAATTCCTTGTCTAAGTCTTGAATAACCTGCAAAATATCCTCATCGCTCGGTTGGTGTGTAGAATCCACGGCTATTGATGGAGACTGACGCAAAAACTTTAAGTAGGTAGCCAGCAGATTTTTACTTAGGGTTATATTACCTTTACCGCTAGGCTCGTATTCTCTTTGTAGATATTCCTTTCCTTGCTCTGTCAGCCAAACTTCCTTAATTTTTTTGTCAGTTTTATTTACTTGAATCAGTCCTTTTTCTAGCAAAGTTTGAACTAGCTTTTGGGCTTCTGATGCCGGAATACCAGCTTTACTAGGCGAAACCGCTTCTTTTTGGCATAATTTAAGAATCTTCACTTCCTGAGGTGTTATGGGCAATGGTGTTGACTCTATTTTAAGTAAAGCTATACCCGCCGGAGCAATTTTAAACTTACTAATTTCGTAGGAAACAGCAACTAATTCACGCTCTAAAAGTTGACGACAAGTTTTATCTCGCTCTAGTGCTTTGGTTTCAGTATTTAGCTTTATTTTTGCCAAAGATTCCCGGTAATTGGGCGCACTCAGCAGTTTTAAAACAAATTTTAGTTCGAGAATCTCCATAATTAGCCCCTTAAGTAATATTTGAGCGATCGCTTATTGTTTTAATTAAAAAGGGTGATTAGAAGATATTTTCCCTTTTTTTAAGGAGTTTAGCTAGGAAAGAAAAAATTAAAATATTGATAAAAACTATTGCAGCACTTACAGTTGGGCAATTATAACGCTGATTGAACAGTTGCGGCAAATATATAGATATGGGGCGCGCATCAAAAGACGAAACCTAAAAAAGAGCAAAGCCCGTTACTGGGCTTCGCACCATAAAAATAATAGCTTTCTATTCCTTGCTAAGAGTGCAACATTTGCTCAGGATTGACCAAAAATATTGTTAGTGGCGGTTCTTCCTCAGGCAAATAACAGACATGAGTAGCCATTTGGAGAATGTCGCCGCTACGGTAAGACTCTGGCAGCACTCGAATACTTGCTAAAGGCAAATCCATCAACGCCGGAACCGATGCCACCGGGATGCCGTACAAATCGCTACTTTTGCTATGAAGAATCAACAAATAACCTTTTTTTGCTGTTTCGTTGATAATGCTGGATTGAAATAATTGCCGATGTAAATCTATAACTGTAACTTCAAGATCGCCCACGTGAGCTATTCCTACCCCATTTAAACCACTACCATAAACAGGAATCTGGTTCAAAACCTTGTAGACAATCTCAATCGGCAAAGCCAGATTAAAAGTACCTACAGTAAAAACAATCATTTTTACCGATGCAATGCGATCGCCCCTAGAAGCTTGTTGCATACTAACAGCCTTGGACTGGACTAGAGTATTTTTCATAAATTAGTTGCCTCCCCTTAAATGAGTAATTATCTTCCGCTCAAAGCAGGCACTCCTAAAGGCGCTTCCTGCTTAATAATGTTTGAAATCGCTGTCAAAAACTCTTGCTCAATGTAGGGTTTTGTAAAGTACTCTCTAGCTCCTAATTGCTTTGCCAACATTCGGTGCTTGTCACTGCTGCGAGAAGTGAGCATAACGACTGGAGGCTTAGAAATTACGGGATCTTGACGGCGTTGGCTCAAAAATTCAAAGCCGTTCATGTTGGGCATTTCTACGTCGCAGACTACTAAGTTTATAGTCGCCGAACTTTTTTGCAGTTGTTCGATCGCCTCGCGCCCATCTCGTGCTTGCAACACTCGATAACCAGCTTTTTCAAAAGTTAAAGCCAAAGTTTGCCGGAGGGTAATTGAGTCATCTACTACTAAAACCGTTTCTGCTATGGTTCTTTGCGGCGGCACGGGGGCAAAGATTGCTCCTTCTTCATTTTCTTGGACTACAGGCAATAGAGCATTACCAAGAGGTATAGATTTATGTTTGCCGTTGCCCACAAAGGATTCTAGCAGCGCCGCCCCATCGATAACGGGAATTAAGCTGCCATCCCCGACAATGGTACAGCCATAAATATAACTTGGAGAAGCGATCGCCTCTCCCATCGGTTTAATGACCAATTCCTGCTCGGTAACTAAGCGATCGATTTCTAGCGCCAAAATTTGACCATCTTGTTCTAGCAATAGCATGGGAGAAGCCCAGTCGTCGGGAGACGGAACCGCTACCAAAGCTTGGCTGGGCAAAGATTCCGATATCGGACACGCATAGTTGAGTAAATCCGAGAGGTGATAGGCTGGAACAATGCGACCTTGCCAATGTAAAAATCTCTTGCCTCCAGAAAACTTGACTTGCTCTGGTTGGGGAATCAAAATTTCTTTGATGCTGTCTGATGGCAACGCAAAGGCACTATTGCCCACAAAACAAACCAATAATTTCGCCAAAGTCAAGGTCAAAGGAATGCGTAAAGTAAAGCAAGTTCCTTCTCCTGATTCAGAAATGACGCTGACACTACCTTTAAGACTTCTTAGTTGACTGCGGACGACATCTAGCCCCACACCGCGCCCCGAAAGTTCGCTAACTTGGCTTGCCGTCGAAAACCCTGGCTCAAACATTAATTCTAATAAAGCAGAGGTAGAAGCAGTATCGGCTTTTTCTTCCACCAATAAACCCATTTCTACCGCCCGACTACGGATGCGTTCTAAATTTATCCCCCGCCCATCGTCTCTAACTTCAACAATGGTTTGACTACCTTGGTGATAAGCCCTAATTTCAATTTGTCCGCGTTCTAATTTACCTTGTTCGCGGCGTACTTCTGGGCGTTCAATACCATGATCGAAGGAGTTACGAATTAAGTGCAGCAACGGGTCATAGAGCTTTTCTAAAGCCGCTTTATCAACTAATACTCCCGCACCGTTAATTTTTAGTTCCGCAGGCTTATCATAACTTGTAGACAAATCGCGCAACATCCGGGGGAAGCGGTTAAGCACTTCGCCAATGGGTAACATTCTCGCCCACATCAAGTCATCTCTTAGGTGCGAAAGCATTTGCCGTTGCTTGTCTACGCTTTGGCTAGATTGTCCTGACAGCAGTACAACGTCCCCAACCGTTTCTTCTAGCTGGACAATTTCCTCAAAGGTTTGTTGCAGCAAAGAGTGCAATTCTCCGTAGCTGTCCATCTCCAATGAGTCAAAATCCACTGGACGAAAAGATGCTCCACTTACTGAAGCAATCGGCGGCTCGTTGTTAATTTTAGGAGTAGGACTATTAGAACTATACCGCTCTGGAGAAACTAACATTCGGTCAGAGAGATTGCGTAACTGGTTGCCCATGCTCTGAAACTGACTAAATCGGCGTAGCAGGTCTTGGACAGTAGCTTGCAGTTGTTCGTTTTGCAGCGATAAACTATTACGGTTGATCGCCAGTTCGCCGACGGTGTTGTTCATCCGCTCTAAGCGTTCTAAGTCAACTCTCACCGAAAGCTGCTGCTGAGGAGCCTTTGCTGCCGTCGGAATTGTTTTTGGTTCGATTTTCTGGGACGAACCAGATTTAGCCTGGTTGATTGGTTCGGCTGGTTTAGTCGCCGGAAAACTAGCTTTTGCAGGTACTATAGCGGCGGGTTGTTCTTGCTTTGGTAAGTCCCCTGCCATCAACGGCAAGTTACCAAATACCTGTACGATGGATTCAACAAGCTGCTGAGAATCCAGCGCTGGTGCAATTTGGGCTTGAACCTCTATTTGAGGTGGAGTAAATAAGCTTGTACTTAAGTCGCCAAAGATATCATCTACCGAAGCTGCATTTTCATCAACAGCAAAAGTAGCTGGTAACTCGGCTTCAATCTCTAAAGATAAATCAGTGGCGATCGCATTTTCTGTTATATCTGAACCAGACCAGCCCCCAAACATATCATCAATGCTCATTACACCCGGATCGGGATCGGTGTAATCGAGTGGTGCTACAAGTTCAGGGGCAATTAGCGGTGGGGTAGCAACTTCAATATTGTCTATTGGTGCAACTTCTGCCATGGTTGACAAGTCGCCGAACATATCATCTAACATCATGCTGTTATTTTCAGCATCAATGAAGAAATGCGTGTCGGCACTCATTGCTGATTCGGGGAATAAATCTATCGGCGAAAACTCTTGGAAAGTAGTTGTTTGCTGTAATTTGGTAGGCTGCGTGGAAGTTATGTCACCACTTGCCCAAGCAATTAGTTGAGCCGAAGCCTCGCCTCCTCTAGTGCGATCGCCATTGATTACTCCAGTTCGTGCAGCTTGAAAATCGGTAAAGGCGACTTGGGTTATTTCTAATGCTAAGTCGGGGTGAGCGTTTAAGGCGGCTATGGCAGTATTGGCAATTTCGCCAAATCCTGGCATACATAGTAATTCGGCAAGCCCCGAAAATACCTCTGCTTGCGCTCTTAATTCTCCAGCTACTTCCTCTCCTTGAGGATTCGCTAACACCTCAGCTAAACGATCTAATCCTTGAGCGACATCTACTTCAAAAATAGATAAAGCAATGTCTACCCCCAAATCAATTGAGCTAGGTAGTTCTCCTTCAGCCCCAATAAAATCGCCAAATTGCGCTTCAATTTGGGCAAATACTGGCTCGGCGTTGGTCATTGCCTGCTCTGGATCGAAATAGCCCGTTTCTAGTTGCTCGATTAAAGGTACGCGCAGACAGTCGTAAGCTAGGAGCAACAGGCCTTCTACTTTGTCATCAATGACTAATTCTTCGTGATGGAGAGCTTTAAAAATATCTTCAAGGCTGTGAGCCAACGTTTTGATTGTATCTAGCCCCACACTAGCGGCTCCGCCTTTAAGGGAGTGAGCCGCCCGCATCATGTTGTGAACTTTCGAGATACTGCGATCGCTCTTTACAGTTAGTAACTCTGACTCGATTAACTGTAATAGCTCTGGAGCTTCTTGAATAAAAAATTGATAGGCGTGGTCGCGAATATCAGCATCGATTGCCATATTAAATACCAGATTTTATAGATATATTGAGCAAGGAAGTAGGGCGATCGCGGCATTACAGCAATTGCCCTACTCTTTTAACTGACTTTAAACTGACCCACACTCGT
>JACCVJ010000267.1 GCA_013698215.1 Tatlockia sp.
AATTTGAGATAGTGAGTTTTGCACGTTAAAAACTGCGGGTATAGCTCAGTGGTAGAGCGTCACCTTGCCAAGGTGAAAGTCGCGCGTTCGAATCGCGTTACCCGCTTAAAAAACTTATTTTAAATAATCAATAATTGATATTGCAGGTTGCGATCGCCTGATTGCGGTAAAAGTATGCGATCGCACTAGGTGAAAAATAAATGAGCGCACTTTCGTGCATCTCAGTTAAACTTGACTTCGCCTAATGCAACACTTGTTTTTATGTGCCATCGTTAGTCAAACCCCTTGGCAATAACAGTATCTCAAAGTTGAATCTCAACAGTTACTTCAGTTTTGAAGGTAATTTGTAAATTACAAAGTTGTCAGACAAAAAGTAATAAATAATATGCAAAAAAATATTTAGAGATCGCTTTTTGAGGGCTTATGGAAAAATCCCATGTGATGACTACCACTTGGACTAATGACTTCAGTTGCAGTTGGTACATTATGTTGCACCCAAATCACAAAAACTCCAACTCGGATACTCGAAGGAACTCTTATTGATACTTCCCTAAATCCGCTTTTCGCTCTCTGTTCTTTTACACGAATCTTGAAAAGTTTACTTACCTTCGTAGGATATCCTTGATTATTTAGTCTTTTAATTTCAGAGGATTCTAATTCAGGAAGCCCTAACTTGTAAGCATTTTTGACAAAAACGTAGTACAACAATATATCATTTAAAGACGTAGTAAAAGCAATATCACCCCTTTCCGTCCTTACTATAGTATTATTAGATTGCGAAATATTGACTCTTTTAAGAAGTGAAATATCTATAATTTTTACTTGTGATACTTTTTTTGTATTTAAGTCTGTTAAATGCAAGTAAACCTCACTTTCTTGCTGCATAGTTACAAAAGACATAAACTCAAAATTTAGTTTATGGTACTTTCGATCTATCCAACTATGACGATGAAAACTAGGAGCAATTACAATAAGTCGTACTGGAAGTTGATAATTGATCTGCTGCTGAAAAGGTTTTTCCTCTAACACGCTATGGTAATAACGAGTGAGTTGTTGAACGATGTATCGATCTTCAACATTTTTTAGTTCTATTATTACCAATCTATTATTTTTATCTGTTGCTAAAATATCGCAGATATCACCGGATACAAAATATTGCCGTTTTAAAGGCAATAGCTCAAACAAACTATCTAACTGAGTTCAAACAAAGTTTTCTAGATTATTTTCACTTGCAAACTGCCAACTTTCACCTACTTTTTTCAGCATATACTTTAAAGACGCTAACAAGCTTGACCAGTAGTTTATTCACAGGCAATGTACTTTATTATACTCTTAATGTCTGTATTCTTTGATTTATAACTCGTTTACCAGTCATAAAATTAAGGGGCTGATAGGATAAAAGTAAGTAGAAGAATTGTGGGTGAAGGCTGTGTGATCGGGCGAGAAAAGCAGATAAAAGTGTAAAGTCAGTCTTAAAGATGCTTAGAAAGAAACCATGCTCAAAACATTTACTGCTGTTATCGAAAAAGATGCAGATACGAAGCTGTATGTTGGGTATATTCCTGGCCTAAGGGGAGCGCACTCTCAAGGAGAAACCTTAGATGAATTGCAAGAGAATCTACGCGAAGTAGTTGAAATGCTCTTGGAAGATCCCGATCTTGTAATTTCAACGGAGTTTGTCGGTACACAGCAAATTGTTATTGAATCGGTATGAGCAATATTCCTATTTTGAAGCCTCTTGAAGTAGTCCGAATACTTGAGAATCTTGAGTTTGTAGACGTGCGTCAAAAAGGTTCACACAAGCAATTTCGTCACCCAGATGGTCGTGGTACAACAGTTCCGTTTCACAAAGGACGTGATATTTCACCGACGTTATTACGAAAAATTGCCAGTGATATTGGATTATCTGTTGAAGAAATGTTAGACGCGCGATGATATTTGATAACACGCTCTAAGTGAAACAACTTTTTTATACCAGCACAACAACAAATAAATTGCCTGTTACGAATTTAGGGGACTGATAGGATAGAAGAATAATGTCTTAATTATGAAAATATGGCTTTAAGCAATGTCCGCGACTTATATCAGCAGGTAATTTTAGAACACTACAAAAAACCGCGTCATAAAGGGCAAACAAGTCCTGTACACCGCCAGCAACGCGGACATAACCCCTCTTGTGGCGATACGATTGAACTAACCGTACAGCT
>JACCVJ010000314.1 GCA_013698215.1 Tatlockia sp.
GAACCTATCCCAGTAATATCAAAAACATGATAATCTGCTTTTCAGATCGATTGGGCGACAGGAAATATGGCAGGAAGATTTGTCGGGTTAAGTGACTTGGAATCGAAGCTATTTGAGGATGTGATAACAAAGGAAGGAGAAAAGCGGGAACGAGGAATGCCCCATGCACCCTTTCGGTATGTAGTTAATACCTTAGTGGATGTTTTGATTACAGGATGCCGTTGGTGTGATGTGCCTAGGGGAGAGATATGGGCGTCAAAAAGTTCGGCACACCGATGGCTCTGCGCTAGAGGCAAACTGATGGAACATTAAAAAGATTACAAGCACCGATACTAGGAATTGCCGCAGAACGAGGACTAATCAACTGGAACTATGGGGCGGTAGACGGGTGTTTTTCCCCCTGGCAAAGGCGGTGGTGATCAAGTGGCTTATGGTCATAAGGGTAAAGTGATTTTGATTCATACTTTGACAGATGGTAATGGTCTGCCTCTGTCCAATAGCACCACCGCAGCCAATGGTAGGGAGCGAAAGCAGGTTATACCCTTGTTAAATAGTGTCCTAGTTAAAACTAATTCTCCTGGAAGACCCCGCAAACGAGTCAAAGTGCTGGCAGCGGATAAAGGTTATGATTCCAAAGATTTGCGCTCAGCTGTACGTAAACGTGGCATTAGACCACAGTTACCGAAAAGAACTTGGAAAACAAAGAAAAATCGGGGTAGACCAATTAAGATATCAGTCCCACGTTTTCAGCAAGAGCGTTGCGAGCGCATGGTTTCAACGAAAATACCGTAGGCTCGTTGTTCGATGGGAAAGAATTCCCGCCTGTTTCAATGCTTTTATTTCTTTGGCAACCATTCACATTTGGATTAACAGAATCTTATTAGCGGGATAGGTTCCTATTTAAGTCGGTCGCCCCGTGATAAATGTTGATATTGGTATTGATGGGTCTACCATTGAGCAGATACACTGTTTGATTAATTGAGTTATCGCGAAAATATGTACCTGTATGGATATCTGCGCCAAAACCAAAGTCATTAATTGCAAATCCGGGCAATCCTCGTAAAGCTTCTGATAAACTATTTGGGTTTTGCTGAATAAGCTCTTCTTCGGTGATTTGGTAAACTGGCGAGGAAGTTGGCGTAAATGTATCTTGTTGTCCTTCTACTTCTACGAGAATTTCGTTAGGATCTGCTGCTTCATCGGTTTCTAGTTCGTCCGTAGGATCTGCTGCTTCCTCGGTTTCTAGTTCGTCAGTAAAATTGGGTTGCTGTACTAATAGACATCTCCGAAAATGATGAAAGCCTTTATCTGAATGGCATACAAGATAGAAATGCCCTGATGATAAATTAGAGAAGTTTACGATAAAATCAGGCTTTGAGATGTTGAGCATTGATAATTCAGCCAAAATATTGAGTGATGTGCGTTGATTCTAATGGGGTGGTATCACCGATATTTGTGCTTGTAATATCAGCGCACCGATTCGGAGTCTTACTAGGCCACAAATGGTCAAAATTACTGACTTATACTTTTGAGGATTTAACCGAAATCGTTCTTGGACAACTCGAAATATTTTGACGGATCTAATGCGATGTTCTCAAAAAATTCGTTTAGCTGAAAAAGCTTTATTTTGTGCTTTTTGTTCTTTTCGTTAATTTTTGATTCTTGCTTTTTTTAATGGGAGTGCTAATGACCTCTTCTCCAATGTAAGCTTTATCTCCTTTAAATCTCTGTTCGGGGTCAAAGTTATCCCGATATTCTCGCGCATATTGTTATGTCGCTTTTTGGCCCTGGTTCTCCTGCTACAACTGACACAATGTCCTCACCTTCTGGCAAGATAATCATTTGACTTTTAAATGTATGATTACGCAGCTTGCCTGAATAATATTTTTCTTGTTCTTCATTATCTCCAGGGCGCTCTCTTACTTGCTCGTAGCTATCTACTATTAGTTCATCTTCCGTGAGAACTTCTTTGACTATTTCATAATCAGCAGCGGTTTTTTTTACTTGTTCAAGTAAACTTGACGGCAGCAATTCTCGCACCCTTAGGCAACCAATAATTAAACGGAGCGTTGGCGGTAGACTCACTTACTCCAAACTGGATACCTAGCAGTTGAAATGTCTTCATATGCCTGAGATCTACTAAAGTTAAAATTGTTTGTTCTTTCACAGATAATTTAGGTTTTCGACCTCCGACTCCAGCAATCAGTCTGACTTTCTTTGCTTCTAAAGCTGCTTGCTTTTCATGGTATAGTCGTTCGGCGTTTTCAATGAGTTGTTGTAAATGTTCATATTTTAGACCTATTAACCTCTGTGTTTCTTTGGGATT
>JACCVJ010000042.1 GCA_013698215.1 Tatlockia sp.
TCGTGTTTTTCATACAAAGTAGGGGAAATGTAAGCGTGCGCTCCAGTGAAGATAGCTAGTGACTCAGACGTTTCAAAAGCTTGCCATTGAGAATTTTGCTTGGCAAGATGACCGATTAACTTAATCATATCTCCTTGCATCACAACAACCAGAGGGATATGTGAAGCACAAGGCACACCATTTACAATTGATACTAGAGTGGCAAAACTGTTTGCCTGCATAAAAGCAAACAGTTTGTCAACATTGTCTTCTTGAAAATCAGTTGGTCTGTACATAGATATCTAACTTTTCTATCAGTCTTTTAGAATTATCAGCAATTTGCACCTAATCAAAAACTAACGGGTTAGAGCTTTCATAAACCTTTGCATACCAGCAAACATACTCAACTTTTTAGGCTTAGGCGCATCCTCAGATTGAGTAGTAGGTTCTCCCGCAAAAATGAGATCGAGATCGTCGCCTACAGGTTTATTTGGCAATTCCTTAATTAGCTCATAGCCATCAGTTGTTTCGCGCCAAACTTGCCACAATCCAGGATAACAGCGAAATAAAGTCCCTTCTTCTAAAGGGCGTAAGTAGTAGCACGATTGAATATTTTTCAAAAAGCGATCGCGCAACTGTCTTCCCGCGTACCCAATCCCTACTATCGATACATCTTCTAGGCGAGGATTGAGCAATACAACCGGACGATGTTCGCCCATAGCATTACACAACTTTTCTATTTGCAAAACTTCTTGGGCTGTGGGAGCAATACACAAAATCGCCTCATCTTCAGGCTGAATTTGCTCCTCAACCGATACTCTTTTGGTACTAATATCTAATAACTCAAAAGGGACATCGCCCCAGTCACGACGCGCCAAAGCCGCCGCTCCCGCATCGGGAAAAAATATTTTATTAAACTTGTGAGTATTGCCTTCCTCTGCACTCAAAAAGCGTTCGGCTACAGGCATCGGGTTGAGTTCGGGTAACAAAATCTCCACTTGCAGCCGATTATTGCCATCAGTGATCGCGGCTTGAGTAGCAATCTTAGCTTGAGAAACTGCTTCGCCAAGAGTTTTAGGTAGTTCTGACATTTTTTAAAATTAATAACTTACAGCAAATTTTACCGGGTTCAAGCGTTGTAATACTTGTTTAAGTACCATAGCCGTCCATTCGATATCGGCGGAAGTAGTTTCCCGTCCCAAAGTTAGACGAATACCGGCTCTAGAGATAGCGTCCGAAAAACCCATTGCCAAAAGTACGGGACTGGGGGAAAGTTTACCACTATGACAAGCTGCACCTGCACTAATGGCGATTCCTGCCAAATTTAACTGACGCACAATAGTTTTACCTGTAATGTTTTCGCCGTCTGAAATCGCCAAATAAAAACTAACATGATGGGGCAAGCGAAAAATGCGATCGCCTGTAGGAACTAAAATCGGTGTATCGGTTAAAGCATCAAACAATTGTTCTCGTAAACTAATCAAACGCTTGCTTTGGGTCGGCATTTCTTGGGCGGCTAACTTTGCGGCAATTCCAAAAGAGGCGATCGCAGGCAAAGCTTGAGTTCCTGATCGCAACTTTAATTCTTGCCCACCACCACACAATAAAGGCACGAGATTCACCCCTGGACGAACGTACAGCGCCCCTGCGCCCTGGGAACCATAGATTTTATGGCTAGAGAGGGAAAGTAAGTCTACAGGCAGTTTTTGCACGTCTAGAGGCAAACGTCCCGCTACTTGTACCGCATCGGTATGAAATAAAGCACCGTGATTTCGAGCAATATTTCCCAAGGTTTCAATCGGTTGAATGGTGCCAATTTCACTTTGTCCGTAAATGACTGAAACTAATACAGTATTTGGTTGTAAAGCAGCTTGCAAATCTAAAGGATTGATTCTTCCTGTAGCATCTACAGGTAAATAAGTTATGTCCCAACCCCATTGTTGCAACAACTTGGCAGGTTCAGTAATCGCGGAATGTTCCACACTAGAAATAATTATGTGTTGGGGTGTTGTGTAATTACGAGCAACACCCATAATTGCTAAATTATCCGCCTCTGTACCGCCAGACGTAAAGATAATGGATTCAGAATTTGCGGCATTTAACAACGAAGCTACTTGCATCCTAGCTGTTTCTAATACCGTTGCTGCCCTCTCTCCCCACTCATGCAAGCTAGAAGGATTCCCCCACAAAGAAGTACAAACGGTTTGCATAGCTGCGTTAGCTTCCGTGCGTGGTGGTGTTGTAGCGCTGTAGTCTAGATAAATTTGCATGAGTTATCAATCAATTCATTGGCTAGAAAAAAATTGTATTTCTTTCTCCACTTTAGAGGATGTTTCAAAAGTTTCTCGGTTGGTAGCCCATCCTGATAGATCCCTCTAAATCTCCCTTTTTAAGGGAGATTAATATATATTTCCCCCCCTTTTTCAAGGGGGGTTAGGGGGGATCGCATTTTTACAAACCATACTTTTTTAGAGCGCCACTAAGAAAATAAGCAGTTTTAGCAACTATGAGGAGTTTTTGGGGAACTATAACTTTATCTGCTCAATTTAAGTCTATGAACCTTAGACAGCTTTGCTCTACACTTCTTCCCTTTTTACTTATTGCGTGTCAAGGCGTACATTCCGAGCAGAAGCCCCTTGCTTTACC
>JACCVJ010000045.1 GCA_013698215.1 Tatlockia sp.
GTTAGCTCTTGAACTTCGCCTAAATTGCCCATTTGCTTAGACTCTTTTTGATTGATAGTTAGCAATACTCCGCCAGCATTACCCGCCAATACTGTTAAGTTGTCTTTTGCTACCCAAGTGCGCTGAGTTCCCGATGGTAAAAGTCCTTGAAAGGCAATTTTGCCGTCGGCTACTACTTTAATCCACGATGGCGCTTTTAAAATAACGCCAATTTGAATTTGTTTGTTAATTTTAGGCGTACTGCTAACAGACTCTACATTGCTTGAGCCTTTGGGTGGTGCGGTGGTACTATCGGCAACTAGGGGCAATTCTGGCAATTGGTTGTTAGTTTGCGCCTCGTTACGACTCAAAGAGCGCGATAGCGTACTCACAGCAAGAGCGATCGCAACTATATACATTACGTACAAATGAATCGGACGCAACTGGATTACAGGTAATATTAAACTCCAAGCAGGCTTATTGTTAGTGCGATTACTTTTGCTGGTCGCAAAGCTATCAGCTAAGGCATATTCATCCAAGCCTAGCACCTGGGCATATTGTTTGATAAACCTTTGAATATATACTGGCTCTGGCAACTCCTCTAATAAACCTTTTTCAATCGCTACCAATAGATGTTGACGAATTAAGGTTTTTGCGGCTACTTCTTCAATAGATAAAGCTTGTTCTAGACGCTTTTGGCGTAGTTTGTCTCCTATTTGATTTAGTAATTCGGCTTGTTGTTCCTTGACTGGACGTATCGCTTCACTCGTTTTCCCACACCACTTCATTTTATCCACTCCTAAAAAGCATCTGGCTCCTTAACCGATGCAATGCTCACAGCTTTCTGGGAAAGGTTTTTCACTTCTCCCAATTCACCCTTTTGCAAAAAGCAAATTTCTGAATCTTTAAGGTAACGATAGCAACCTTTGGGTAACAGCGCCTGCGTTGACGGTTGCAATCTAATCGTTCCAATGGCGGTACGATGCAAGGAAATTACGGGGTATCCTAACTGCTCGGCAATTCGCCGAATCTGCCGATTTCTCCCTTCTTTCAAAACAATCTCTAAACAAGTAGTTTGCTCGAAATTCTTACCTTTGGCAATGATTCGCAAAGAGCAATTACGAGTTTTTCTCCCTTCTAAAATAACGCCCTGTCGCCATTGTTGTAACACTGTTTCGGGTGGATTACCTTTTACCCAAACATGATAGGTTTTTGGGATGCTGTGACGGGGATGAGTAAGTTTATTTGTTAGTTCGCCGTCATTAGTTAGAATCAATGCTCCCGTAGAATCAACATCTAAACGCCCTACAGGGTGGATTCCCATCCCTATTTGGAGGGTTTTTGGTAGCAAGTCGATAACTGTTTTGCGTCCTTGGGGATCGTCGCAAGTAGAAACTACCCCCTTGGGTTTGTGGAGTAGTAGGTAAATAAGTTGAGGGCGAAACTGAGACTGAAGGAGTTTACCATCTACAGAAATTCGATCTATTTCGAGATCGGCTTTTGCGCCCAGACTTGCTACTACGCCATTGCATTGCACTCTCCCCGCAACAATTAGCGCCTCGGCTTGACGACGAGAAGCAATCCCCCATTGGGAGAGAATTTTTTGTAACCTTTCCTCCATACTAAGTTAGGTCTAATTTCCGCTATATATTTACAGATATTACACGGGAATTTTAATCCCTCGCTTAAATATATTGAACGCTTTGATTACTGATAACTCTCCGACAAAAAAGCCTAGCCGACTGATTGGCAATATTCTATCGCCAGCAATTGAGTTGTGGCTAAAATCCCAAGTTCAGCAAGTATCTAATCTCAAGGTACAAATAGAAGGAAAAAGTCGCCAAATCCTGACGGGAAATATCCCAGGCGTTTCTATAGTAGCCAGTGATACGGTTTATCAAGGGCTGCACGTAACAGAAATTCAGCTATATGCTACAGGTATTTTGATTAATTTAGGTCAAGTAATTAAAGGTCAACCATTAAAGCTGTTAGAAAAAGTACCTGTAACAGGTAAATTGCAACTGCAACAAGCCGATATTAATGCGTCCTTGCGATCGCCTTTATTATCTAATGCTTTAACGGAATTACTCCTAAAACTAGCTCCCCAAGCTGCTAATCAACCAGTGCAATGGGATAAAGTTATAGTCAATGATGGTCAAATCAGGTTAAATGCAACTATTGGCGATCGCCAACAGATTATCCTCCAAGCTGGTTTAAAATTATCTACAAGTCAAGAATTAGAGATTAGTCAGCCAACAATAGAAATCCCAGGAGTCAGTTTAACCAACCCTGATAGTTTCAAGGTTGACTTAGGCGCGGAAGTGGAGCTTGAAGAACTAACCTTGCATCAAGGTAAAATTATCTGTAGGGGCAAAATTAACGTCTTACCCTAACTCGGTAATAACGGCAATAGCAGAGTTACAAAATAGTAAACCAAAGGAGCCGTAAAAACATAGCTATCTGCACGGTCTAAAATCCCGCCATGACCGGGGATTAGCTGACCTGAATCTTTAACTCCCGCATCTCGTTTCATCATTGATTCGGTTAAATCGCCAAGCAAACTTGCAATCCCAATAATTAAACCCAAGGCTAAACCCGTCCATTGCCAACTTGACCAGTCTAAATACCACGCCCCCGTTATCGCTACAACTACGCTACCAAATACGCCAAAAACTGCCCCTTCAACAGTTTTTTTCGGGCTGATATTGGAAAGACGGGTTTTGCCGAAAAATTTGCCGATAAAGTAAGCGCCAATATCCGCCGCCCAAATACACAAAAACGTTAGTAGAGTTATTTTTAAACCTTGAGGTAATACTTGCAGATTTGTCCAATCTTCCACCCAGTAGCCACCCAAAGGTAAATTACTTACTGTATCTAGACTCCTCATTCTTACCCAATAACTCGGCAAATACCCGCCATAAAATAGCCCCAAAATTGAGGTAGAAATATCAGCAATGGTGGCAAGTTTGGGTTGAAATAGCAAGTAAAAACAAATAAATGTTCCGGCTACAGGCATGACAACATCGGCTAAATCAGGGGATAATGTCGCCACAATCAGCAGCAATTGACTAACAACTAAAGTAGTTTTGGCGGCGGGTGCTATACCTGTAGC
>JACCVJ010000349.1 GCA_013698215.1 Tatlockia sp.
CAGGGATAATTCATTTTTCAAAGAAATATTAGAATGATGGAGACGAAAGAGTTGGAGAACAGAAATGGAGGCAAGCCTAATTCAATCCCTTCAGGAGATTAAGGATTTCCGAACATCTCAAGGTAGACGTTATCCACTTTGGCTAATTTTACTATTAAGTAGGTGAGTCAAATTAAATATAGGATGACATCGCTTGAAAGCTTTACGCAGTTCCATTCCTTCTGAAAATTATCTTCAGTTTAATTACGCGCACCTACTTAGTTATTATGGGAACAATCAGTGGATGCCGAACTCCTGTACGCACTTGAAGACTTTGGGGTGCGACACTACGGGGCAGTGAGTAAGCAGCTAGGATTAACGGTAACTCGCCTGCCATCAGACACTACTTTTCGCCGTATCTTACACTACCGCTCGATTTTCAAGTTCTCGCACAGCAGTTCGAGCAATGGGTTAACAGCACATTCACTCTCGAACCTGATGAGTGGGTGGCAATAGACGGCAAAAGTATTAGAGGAACGGTCACTGAACCAGGAACGGCTTACCAAAACTTTGTTTCTTTGGTTTCATTGTATAGCCATCAACAAGGAGTCGTGCTTGCCGCCCAACAGTTCGAATCGAAACACAATAGTGAATTAAAAGTAGTGCAAACAATACTAGAGGCAGTGGATCTTGAAGGAGTAGTGTTCACGATGGATGCACTACACTGTCAAAAAAACTACTAAGCTGATTATTGAGGGCGGCAACGATTACCTGATCACCGTCAAAGGTAATCAACCGCGACTATTGACACAACTTAAAACGATTGCCACTGGTCAAAACTCCTGGGAACAGTTTGTTGATATTGAGAAGACTCGTGGGCGAATTACCTGTCGAATCGTGAAAGTCTTTACTGAGCTTGAGAATATTGACTTCGATTGGGTAGGAGTGCAGAGCCTGATTCAAATCGAACGCATCGGCATCCGCTCAGGAATGAAATATTTACAGACCAATTATTACATTAGCTCCGTTATCTCAAAGGCTAGTACCTTTGCTAATGGGATTCGACAGCATTGGGGAATTGAAAACCGCTTACATTGGGTGAAAGATGTGATTTTTGGGGAAGATGCGGCTGCCTTCGGTAACTACAATGCTGCCACCAATTGGTCTATTATCCGCAATATTGCCATCAATCTTGCTCGCAAGGGTGGTTATAATTCTCTGACCAAGGCAGAACGATTTCTTGCCCATGACATCGACAAGCTATTTTTACTTTTAGAATGAATTATCCCTGGGCTTGACTAGCCGTTTTATCCCCCGGTGGTCTTGTTCGACTATGTTATTGAGATACTTCTTCTGCCTTAATTGTGTTGCTTCAGGCAACTGTTTGTCGGCAATGAGTTCTTTTAAGACTTGTGGACAATTAGCATTTTTATCCACATTAATTACTCCTGGAGTTTGGGTATGAGAAGCTTTCAACATTTTTTTAAAAAACCGTTTTGCCGTTATAGAATCACGTTTAGCGGTAAGTAAGAAGTCCAAGGTATTACCCTGAGAATCAACCGCCTGATAAAGATATTTCCACTTTCCTTTGACTTTAATGTATGTTTCCTCTACTCTCCACGAGTCGTTTGTAGAGTGGAAGTAAGATCGGCAACGCTTGTCTATTTCTGGGGCATACTTCTGAACCCAACGAAACACCGTTGTGTAATGCACATTCAACCCCCGTTCGTTCACTATCGCTGCTACTTGCCGATAGGACAAAGAATAACTGAGGTACCATCGGACGCAACGAAGGATAATTTCTGCTTCATAGTGTCGCCATTTAAAGGGGTTGGACTTGGTCATTGAGAACGTTGAACCTGGATTGCAAGGGGAGCATCTCAGTTTTGTAAAAAGTATAAGTAATTAAAGTATGTAAGGAAATAGACAACTACGCTCAAAGCAAAAATGTATGATAGAGTGAAAACAAACAGGACGCACGGAATAAAACTCCAGAGAAAGCAGAAATATTAGCAGCCCATCTACAAGCTATTGCTACTATCTTCTAGGAAGACACCCCGCTAGAGAATTTAAGAACTTGAGAAGAAATTGAGCAGACAGTACGCTAACAGGTAATTAAGCACATCAGTCCAGAAATTGGTGTGTTTTTATTCAAGCAGTCACAGGGACAAGCGTAGGCAGAACTAGACGCTTAAGAAGCAGCATAAGCAGCCTAAAACTGACTGAAAACAAGGTTAAAAAGCTAGAGGTTGACCTAAACACACAACTAAGTCCACAGCTGAAAAAATGCCGCTTGCTATTGAGTGCAAATGTATCCGATGCAAATACCGCTCGAGATTTAGAAATGCTTACAGGTCTTACAGGATCTCCCAGTATCCAGCAAAGACTTGACGGGCGATATACAGCAATTTGAGATCGAGCCAGCCACAAAAAAGATAAAGTAAAGATATGAAAACAGAAGGTTAATTAGAGTTGGCAGCATATTCCATTGACTTACGAGAAAAGATATTAAAAGCGTGGCAGA
>JACCVJ010000425.1 GCA_013698215.1 Tatlockia sp.
TAACTGGTGGCTTAGGTTTAGCACTATTGCAGCTAGATTTTGTACCAAGACTTCCATCGGTGGCAGTCTTTTTGTCGTGGCAATGTCGATGGAGTAGTTGCCAGTTATTGTAGGCGTTCTTTCCACCAATAGATGTCGGAACGATATGGTCAACTTCTGTCGAATCTCCATCTTTAAAATAGTTGCCGCAGTGAGCGCATTTCCCTTTTTGCTTTTTAAGCAACGTGGCTACTCTTGTAGACACTTGGGGATGATTACCCATTCTTGTACTCCAGTAAACCCAGTCTCCGTCATAGGGGGATGCGACCCCTTTTACTTTTACATAGCGTTTTATAGATGTGGAACTATGTTGTATTAGCGTTAGAGGGTTTTTACCCTCCCTGGTTGCGAACACCCAGTTTTTAGCTTCTACGGTTTTAAAGTATCTACGGCTTGTCCACGACCTGCCTTTGTTTCTATGGCGGTGACGACCCCATTTAAGAAGCTTAAAGACTACTAAGCGCCACAAACTACTAAATGTATTTTTACTGACAACGGTAGAGAAGTAATTGCACCAACCTCGTATAATGGGGTTAAGTTTTTTTATTAGAGTCGCTTGGTCTAACCCACGCGACTTGTTTATTACTTCTGCCACTTTTTTATAGTGCCTTTTCTGGTTTTCTTTGCTGGGGGTGATAATAGTTTTGAACCCTAACAGAGTGCCACTGGAATTACTGCCTGAAGTATATTTTCCTGCGGGAAATTGTTTGACGAAGAACCCTAAGAAATTAAATCCGGGTTCTTCGTTCTCTAGTTTATTCAGGGTGTGGGTTACTCTTGTTTTGTTCGGTTTTAATTCTAGCCCAATGTCATTTAACCACTTCTCTATCTCTGAACGACACAGTTTTATGACTTCGTAATCCTCATGAAGAACTACCAAATCATCTGCGTACCTGATGAGTGAAATCGACTTGCGTTTATCCCTTAAGCCTAAATGGGCATTGTTGATATTCTTCATGTCGAATTTTGGGGCTAAACCCTTAATAAGTTCTTCCATACCGTGTAGGGCTACATTTGCAAGTAGAGGTGATATCACCCCCCCTTGTGGTGTGCCTTCGGTAGTTGGAAAAATCTCTTTTCCATCCATAACACCAGCTTTTAACCAAGCTCGGATTTGTCTCCGTAAGGTTGGATAGGTGTTTAATTTCAGTAGAAGTGCATCGTGATTTATACGGTCGAAGCATTTGGCAATATCAGCATCTAGCACATATTTGGCTTTTTGATTTATTGCTATATATATCGCTCCAATCGCATCATGGCATGAGCGTCCAGGGCGAAAACCATAGGAGTTAGGTTCAAATCGCGCTTCCCATTCTGGCTCTAGTGCCAGTTTGACTAGCGCTTGCCTTGCTCGGTCGTCCATTGTCGGTATTCCTAAAGGTCTTTTTTCTTCCGTACCTGGTTTGGGTATCCAAACTCGACGCGTTGGTTTTACCTTCATACTCAGTTTGATAATCTTTACCAAAGTAAGACGTTGCGTTGGGGTCAGGCTTTTTAACCCATCCACTCCTGCCGTCTTTTTCCCTTGGTTGTCCTGAGTAACCCGACGAACTGCTAAGGCTTTTGCCGCCCTTGAACTTATCAACAATTTTTGAAGTCTGCGAACTAATTTGACATCACCACGATTAGACGCTTGGAATATCCGCTTTTGCAACTTAAAGACGCTACGTTCTAGCTTTCGCCAGTTGATATCGCTCCATTCATACATCGACTTGTTTGTCGTGTTCATAACATATACATTGCTACTTGTAGCTATTCCTTCCGTATTACCGTGAGTCCGTTAGCGTATCCTTACCATTACAGTAAGGCGTTAGCTTCTGACTCAATCTCTCCCACCTGTCACCTGAGTTTGACCCCAGAATTTTGTCTTAGCTGACTACTCAAAGTATTCGACCTCTTTGAGAGTAACCAGGTGAGTTACTTCGTTCCTCATAACCATTGGTTTGTACCGTTAGGATGCCATTTCTTCACCGAGTTTTCGGGTAACGTAGGTATGTTGACTAAAAACCTCATACCACCCTTTACTTATGCCCTTTTGGGACTCCCAGCGTAACAGCCTTATTTCGCTGGTTTCAGGTGACGATGATTCAAACAATGACTTAGCTTTCGCTATCCCTAGGTACTTGCTCACGGGACACTACTTTTAGGCTAGTAGCTCTTTCCGCTTTTATCCCCGCTTCACCGATTGAGGGCTAGTCGCTACAGTGGGGGATATGCTTTTACTCCTACGTCTGGAGAACAGGGCTTTATCGCTTTCTAGGGTACTCACGCTTTACCTGTAAGGTTATGAAGTTATCATTTACAAGGGATTTTAAGTGCGTACTCAATCCTTTTGGGGATTACCCTGCAAATGTCACTCATCCCCCGATTTCTCGGTTTCGAGCGAACGAATCGCACTAAAGTTCCTGATTTAGAGCCAGAGAACTACGACCAACTGTAACGCCATGTTATTATCCCCTACTCCTGAACGGACTTGATTGCTTTAAGGGCTTTATCGAGGAGTTCATACTCGGATGGTTTTTCCTGTTCAGGTAATTCTTCGGCTAATTCAAGAAAGACTTTAACTATAGTCTCGAAGCCCTTCAAAATAAAATCAATGGCATCAGGCTCATAGGCATTCCTAATTTTATTTTCGCAAACCAACCGATAAATCTCTACAGGCGGCACATTCATCACACGAGATAGCTTGCGTATGTTGCTTTTCGTCGGATTGCCTCTCTTCAGGCAGATCGCTCTCAATCCAGGACGCGTAATTTCTGCCTTATCTGCCAACGCAGTCATGCTGAGTCGATGCTTCTCCATATACTGGAGAATCAATTGCCCCAACGGAGAGCAGTCTTTAGAGTTTAATCTTAACAATCCCACTGAGCAAACCGTTAAAAAATGTGAAACAATAATTTACAACTTAAACTCGTAAAAAGCCGGGACAGCGAGGGGGAAAGTGATTGAGACCCACAAGAACCCTAAAAACGCCCGACTTCCTACGGTAGAACTTTAGCTCTTCTACTTTACCTATATGCTACACGCATATGAGCAGGATAGTAGAAAGCTAAAGCAAAATCTAGGAAGTTCGGTCAAAGGCTGACCCGGCTCCAGAAGGAGCCAACGATGATAGCAGCAGTTGCAGCCACGCTTAGACAATTTGAATATGTGCGGGAGTGGGACGACGAATTTCTTCAGCTTTTCCCCCACCGCTTTGATTACATTTACGCGCCCCACCCAGAACCAAGCACTAAACCCGACTGGAAAACCCAGAGCAACCACCCACTGAGCGATCGTCTAATTCGCCAAGGCGCATACCTTTACGGTGTTAGGTTTGGCGCACAAACCAATTACCTGATGCTGGACATTGACTCAAGCAGCATCTACCACCCGCACCGCGATGAGTTCGCTATCCACCGCATTCAAGCCGCTCTAGAGCCATTAGGCTTAGTGTGTA
>JACCVJ010000438.1 GCA_013698215.1 Tatlockia sp.
CAATATAGAAAAAGTTTGCGACTTCTTAAATTATCAAATACTATTCGATCCGCAAACTTCTGGCGGCTTATTAGCAGCAGTTGATGCTAAGAACGCAAACGCTTGCGTTACACAGTTACAAGCTTTGAGATATCCGCAAGCTACAATTATCGGTCGTGTTGTCCAGCATTCAAAAGATTATAGGGTACATCTCATGGGGAGCATCTCACCTTTGCAATAAGTACTTGTACTTATTGCAATAAATCTTACATATCAGGGCTTTTAGCAAAAATAGGGTTTTCAAATTGGGATTCCAAAGCCAGATTTGTTTCTGACTGATACCTGAAAAAGCTTAATTTTGCGTTTGAGTATTTGTACTCAAACGCAAAAGTGAGATGCTCCCCATCTCATGCTTGGGTAATGCCTGAAGGGGATTGCCTTTTTGGTTGAGTTTGATTAAAAAGGCTTTGTTACTCACTTTTAATCTGTAATCATCAGTAGAGTGTTGGACTTGGATTATTGGAATGATAACCGTCGTTGCCATACTATCTCGCTATTTTCGTTAAAGATATTCAGCCAATAATCGATTGAGCATTACTGCTGCTTAAGATATAGATTTTACTTTGGACGTATCTTATACATAAAATTTACATATCCTAGTCATTTCTTAGACATTTAAGATATTTGTACGTGTAAGAATAGAAACGTCCTTGACTTTATAGCTATTAAACAAAATAGCTTTATATCCCTTTAGGATGAGGTAAGAAAATGAAGTGGCGATCGCGCACCATCAAAAATGACAATCTTTACTAAAGTTTTGATCTAAACTGAAGTTGGGAAAAGTCAAAAAAAGCTTTTGGTTTATTAGTAATAAGCAAGTTTGAAGTTAAACAACTAATCGTAGATGTTTGGCTAAATAAATAGTGAGAAAATAAACAATATATCGCCCTCTCTGATAGCAAGACGTTAGAAAGTTCTTGCTAAATTTTACCGTTCAATAAATTAGTAATAAATCCAAGG
Source organism: Tatlockia sp. (assembly GCA_013698215.1). Lineage (GTDB taxonomy): Bacteria > Cyanobacteriota > Cyanobacteriia > Cyanobacteriales > Chroococcidiopsidaceae > Aliterella. Next base: position 1,000 of record JACCVJ010000438.1, read on the forward strand.
GGATTGATAACTTGCCAGAGTCAGATTTAAAAAAAGCAAGTGTTAAAGCAGTATTAAAATTGCGTAAAATTTTACGCAGTATTGTAGGGAGCATCTCACTTTTGTAATGAATACAAATACTCAAACGCAAAATTAAGCTTTTTCATGTATTAGTCAGAAATAAATCTGGCTTCGGAATCTCAATTTGAAGATCCTATTTTTGCTAAAAGCCCTGATGTGCAAGATTTATTGCAATAAGTATAAATACTTATTGCAAAGGTGAGATGCTCCCTATCCAATCCCCTTTCGTTCACCATCTCCACTACTTGGCGGAAAAAAAGCGGATAACTGAGATACCAGCGCACACACAAAAGGATGATTTCGGACTGATAATGCCTCCACTTGAATGGGGATTTAGACTTCATTAGAGGCAGGCAAAATAATTTTCTCTAGGGGAATTATTTCAGCCTACCATTTTTTGCAACACAACCAGAATTGCTGTCCTATAATATTCTTATTCATTCAGAAATCTAGTAATTTTATGCTAATATCAATAGTAAGTTAAATTTCAACTTCCTCAATCTTACCTGATTAACCTTATCCGTCTTTTGTTACTTTCTTTAATAAAAATTCTGAAATCTTTACATAATAGAGGTTTTGTATTTTACTAATCCAGAAACGATAAAAGAGTAAATTTTATATGCAGCAAGCCCTTCAGTTTTTTTGCACCAATATGACAGAAGAGAATTATCAAAATGTTTAAGAAAATACAGATTCTCAAATCTTTTGGACTTTTTGTAGCTGATAATCTAGCTGGATTTACTCAGTTACCATTAAGGTTGCCGAAGCGAATGAAAAGCAGCATGGCAATCATAGTCTTAGTTACGACTGTGATTTTAGCTGGACATACAGTATCAGCTCAGGTGGCAACTGGATCACAAATTCCAGATTCGCTAAAAAATAAGCTAGAGATTCCAAAACCTAGCAACCTGGCAGAGTTTGTAAAAGACGAAACAGCGACAATTGCCTTGGGGAAAGCCTTTTTTTGGGATATGCAGGTTGGCAGCGACGGTTTGATGTCATGTGCTAGTTGCCACTTCCATGCAGGGGCAGATAACAGGTCTAAGAACCAGCTGCATCCAGGGTTTGATCAAAAGTTCGTTTTAGGGTTGAATCACCAGCTACAGCAGGCAGAATACCCATTCCACAAGTTGCAAGATCCCGATAATCGTACCTCACAGGTTGTAGCGGACAGTAATGATGTTACTGGCTCTCAGGGGGTTCATCTGACTAGATTCAATAGTATCACTCCTGGCAGCGATAAGGATAACGTCACCGTAGAGCCTGATGATGTTTTCAACGTGGATGGAAAGAATGT
>JACCVJ010000443.1 GCA_013698215.1 Tatlockia sp.
GGTTTCAACGGAAATACCGTAGGCTCGTTGTTCGATGGGAGAGAATCTCTGCCTGTTTCAATGCTTTTGTTTCTCTGGCAACAATTCACATTTGGATTAACAGAATTTTGTTAGTGGGATAGGTTCATTGAGGAGTTGAAGAAGCTTCCAGATAGAAGCATTGACTTAGTTATTCTCGATCCACCTTATTGGAAAGTTATTAATGAGCATTGGGATTATAAGTGGCGTACCGAAAGCGACTATGCACAATGGTGCTTGGAATGGTTTTCTGAAATTTCAAGAGTAATTAAGCTTTCAGGCAGCTTGTATCTATTTGGTTACTTAAGAAATCTTGTTTATTTGTATAAAGACATACTTGACTTAGGCTTTATATTCAGGCAACAAATAGTGATTGATAAAGGTATTAGGACACTAGGTGGAAGAGCAACGAAAGCTTATAAAATGTTTCCTAATGTGACTGAAAGTATTTTATTTTTTATATTTGATAGCAAACCTTTTATTAAGTCTTTTCTTAAAAAAAGACAAAAAGAATTAAACTTAACAGCCTTAGAAATTAACAGAAAGCTTGGTGTAAAAGAAAACGGTGGTGGAGTATGGTCACTTTATACTGGTGATAATATACTCGCTCAAGTTCCGACAAAAGAAATGTGGATGCGCTTGCAAGAAGTTCTTGAGTTTAAATATTCCTATGAAGAAATAGCACAAGTTTTCAATATCGAGATGGGAGTAACAGATGTTTGGACAGATATTAGTTTTTACGAAGAAAGAAGATTCCATCCTACACAAAAACCAGTTGCATTAATAGAGCGATTAATTAAGGCGAGTACTCATGAGAATATGATTGTTCTCGATCCCTTTATGGGCGCTGGATCTACAGCTTTATCGTGTATAAAATTAAACAGACAATACATTGGAATTGAAAAAGAAGAAAAGTTTGTAGTAATTGCAGAGGAAAGAATTGCAGCTTTTAAAAATAATGACGCTCAAAAAAATTTATTAAGAACAAAATTTAACAATTCTAATCATAGTCATTTAGCCAGAGTAGACAGCGGGAAAGATAATAATGAATTAACTTCAAATCAGTTGATAATTAATTTTTCTCAAGAATAATTTTTAAATAAATTTAACAAAAGAAATAAATTGATTTCTTTTGTTTTTCTGACTCTCCTCTGATACATTGTACTAGCTGATTTTGTTGGAAGGGTAAGTCTTAATGATAAATATTTTCTTAAATTTTCGTCAATATATTCAGGTAAATTATCAATACCTGACAAATTCGCTTTTTGAGCTATTAAACTCCGTTCTTCCTTTTTCAAAATCTTTAATGGCATTAGGATTGAAGGGATGGTGGATCTATCTAAGTGAGGCTCTATATAGCTTTCTATCTCGATTTTAGGAATTAAGCTAGCATTAGTTATGGTACATGAGAAGGTAAGAATTGGATTACATAGGTAAAACTGGTATTTACAAGGCCAAAAATTCTGTGGAGCAGGAGTTGTATGCGGAGATTTATTTTTGTTAAGTAAGTAAATATTTTGGTAATAGTTAGTTAATATTTCCTTAAACTTGCTATGACGTTCACTTCTTGTCCAAATTTCAAATGATTGGAATCTCAACGTATCGTAATCTTGTGCTTCAAAATTAGGATAGTCAGAAATAATTAGTAAAACTCTCTCCACTTGTTTTGTTAGTACAACTAAATCCTTCTCACTCTTAATTGTAAAGAGCCATTTAGAATCATCTTTACGTTCAATATTAGAGGAGTCACATTCAGAGCAATTAGTCTCTACTCGGGCTACTGGAGCTTTATAATCCCTACATTTATCAAGTTGGTCTATTCTAGAGCAAGATTTAACTTCGGAGCCATCAATTAAATCATGCCCTCTCGCACCAGTTCTATCGCCTGGTATTCCTGTTATTAAAGAAGCTAAATGCTGACCTGGATAACCAATTTTAATATTAGGAGTCTGCTTAGTAATATCCGACCATTTAAGTGCATTTATTCTTGGTTGTAAAACAAGCTCATGTAATAGTTGTTCTATGTTTTCCAAATTTCTATCAATTGTTATCAAACTGCGGTCTGGCTGCATGATATTACTTTGTAAATAGACTAGATATCTCAATGTTCAAAGCAGTTGCTATTTTATTAATATTTGTAAGAGTAATGTTTTTTTCAGCCCTTTCAATCATCCCAATATATGTTCTATGAACACCAGCTTTTTCCGCAAGAATTTCTTGAGACAAATTTTGTTTTAATCTCTCTTCTCTAACTCTTTTTCCAAATGCAACTAATACCTGCTCTTTCACAGATGAAATACACCATGTGAATTTAGACCTAAGTTAAAACAATGCTAACCATAGTTCTACATACTACGATTAGCATTAAAGCAAAAAATGGGATAACACCGAATATTAATGATGAGATCGTAAGCTAGAGCAAATAGAAACTCATACTTCTTGGTTGGTTACAAACTAGAATTTTTGAAGTGCTAGAGGTTTGATGCTTGAGTCTGCTTATTGAGAGCAATGTCAACAGTTAAGCTTAACCGAGTGTTATTGCCCCTTGACCGTCCAACTGGCGGGGGTTAGAGGCAAAAGAATCTGTTAGTCTTGCCCAGGTTAGGTTTTTAGTTGCTGAGTCGAAATGCCAACGGATTAGTTGACTAGCGATCGCGTTTTCAATGCTACTAGAGATATTAATAGCAAGTCTTGGTGAACTTGTGGCGAGGGCGATCGCACTTTCTACTTCGCACATATCCCATTTCACTAAATTTTGAACCCCAGTAAATAGGGGTAAAGTTGTCCCAGATAAGGTATTGTCAGATAGTCTAGCTGTACCATTGGTTACAGTTATTTGCCTTGTATCCCAAGGATAAAGACCATCAGGTAATCCCAGTGGTGCTAAAGCATCGCTAACTAGAAATAGTCCTTTTTCATAATTGCTTGCTTGAAGTAACACTTGAATCATAGTCGGACAGATGTGTTGTCCATCGGCAATTAAACCGCATTTTACAATTGGGTTTATTAAAGCTGCTCCTAATAATCCGGGTTCTCGATGATGCAAAGAAGGCATGGCGTTGAAGGCATGAGTTACCATTGATGCTCCTAATTCAAAAGCTCGTTCTGCTTGGGCTGCGGTAGCGAGAGAGTGACCTAAACTAACCGTAATACCTACAGCTTTTAAGTAAGGGATTGCTTGCTCCGTAGTGTCTATTTCGGGCGCTAAGGTAACAATCCTAACGATGTGACTATGTTCTCCCAAAATGTGCTTTAAGTTATCAATAGTTAGTGGTAATAAGTATTCTGCTGGGTGTGCGCCGCGTTTTTCAGGGTTTAAAAAGGGCCCTTCTAAATGCACTCCGAGAATTTGGGCTGTTGATTGAGTAGATTTTTGACTATCGATAAAATTAGCAAAGATAGCAAGAACTCGTTTAATATTTTTAACAGAAGTTGTGACTAAAGTAGGGACAAAACTATTTATTCCTTGTTGCCATAAAAATTGACAGATTTTTGATAATAATTCACTATCTTGGGCTTGGAGGTCTGTAAATGCTAATCCTAGCGCTCCATTAATCTGTAAATCTACTCCACCCAAGGAAATGTAATCGCCGCCTACATCTAATACTTGCCTATCTACTAACAGTTTTTTTTCAGCTTTTGGTAGTCTTTGTGCAGCTTTTGATTCTCTTGCAGCTTGCGACATGGACATGATTTGAGAAACTTTGCCTTGAGTATCGACTTTAATTGTCTTTAAGCTTACACAGCTAGGTACACGAGCATTGATAATATCTAAGTTGGCGATCGCACTGTTCATTAATTTAGCCACCATATCAGCAATATTTTATTTTATGACTCAACCACTGATCGGCATTATTATGGGTAGCGATTCAGATTTACAGGTTATGGCGGATGCGATCGCAATTTGTGCAGAATTTGATATATCAACGGAGGTTGCGATCGTTTCTGCTCATCGTACTCCTGAAAAAATGGTACAGTATGCAACTGAAGCTCACAAACGTGGAATTAAAGTTATTATCGCCGGGGCTGGCGGTGCGGCGCATTTGCCCGGTATGGTAGCGGCTTTGACTCCTTTACCTGTAATTGGCGTTCCCGTACCTAGCAAGTATTTGCAAGGGATTGATTCTTTGTACTCTATTGTCCAAATGCCTGCGGGTATTCCTGTAGCTACGGTAGCTATAGGTAATGCTAAAAATGCTGGTTTGTTGGCAATCCAAATTCTGGCAACTTCAAGCCCAGAATTATTAGAAAAAGTGCTTGAGTATCGCCAAACTCTAGCGCAATCTGTGGATGACAAACAGGCACAACTAGCAGCAATCGGCTATCAAAAGTATTTAGCTAACCTTAATCATTAGTTTGGCGCACGCCATTTAACACGGGCTTTACCTCAGAATCGGAAAATAAACTACTTCCACCATTCCAGTTAAAATCGCTAATTCGTAAGTTCAAAGAACCTAAAGCCAATACTGGGTTGTAGCGCAAAGCAACGCCATAGGTGCGGCGGCTGTATTCTAAAATGTAGTCGGTGCTAATATTTTCTCCGGTATCTAGGTTGAGAGAAGCTTGGATACCAAAGCGAAAAGGGCCATAGACTTGCTGAACAAAGCTAAGTTCGAGAACTTTAGTATCTACCGCGCGATCGAATAAAAATGGCGATAGTCCCCCCCGAATATCTTGAGAAAAACTAACGTTAAAGCCTGTATAGTCAAAAAATCTTCTAGAAAAATGCCCAAACTGTCCTTGAACGCCAATTGTTCCAGTAATGGTATTTTGACTATCTCCACTACTGTAGAGGCTGCTAACTCCTTTCAATCCAGTAAATAAGCTGACGTAAGGAATTATTGGGGCGGGGGTGTATCGCAATCCTTCCGTGGGAGTAGCTGCTAAAGCAGTTCCTTGCCAAATAGCAAAGCCACGATTAAGAGCAATGCTTGCTTGCAGACGACCTAAAGAAATGCGATCGCTTTCTCGTTTTACTTCTAACAAATCAGCGCGATCGCTTTCGGCATTAATCAACTGAGCGCCTGCTTGATAGCTTAAAGCAATACCTGTAGTTCCTAAAGCAATTACTGGCGAAGTCACAACACCGCCCAGGCTGCTTTGCACGGTTTGATAGCCCAAACTACCATTAAATAAGCGATCGCGGTAGCTGTATTCTACGGTCAATTGATGGGGTGTAGTAACGCTACCTATAGTTTGGTTAAGGCGCAAACTTGCCCGTAAATTGTCTTCTATTTGGCTCAAGTCTAGGCTAGTAATAGAGGCTCTACCTCTAACTTGAGTGCGTTCTCCCAGAGTTACTTGCAATTTTGACCTTAAACCATACAAATCGGGATCGAGGACGTTTCCGCCGCTTTCTAGCAGTGCTTCTTGAGCAAAAAACTGCGGAGTTAAGGTTAGTTGTACTTGTTCGTTACTAATGGGGCTAAAGTTGCGCTCGATAAACACTCCACCCCGTTCATTATCGTCTAAGCCTACTTGAAATAATCCTGGGGTAACTTCTCTTTCGGTGCGATCAATTACGGTTTCATTTTTAGGAATGGGGATTGATAGCCCTTGATCGAATACTAAACGCTGGCGAGTGGTAACAATGCGATCGCGCTGGGGTGTTTCCCTGGTTAAGGTGACTG
>JACCVJ010000058.1 GCA_013698215.1 Tatlockia sp.
GTATTGTTTGGTCGGAAGACATACGTTAAATCTAGATACTTAGTTTGTTTACAGGATATTAGTCAGACTACGACTTTTTAATTTTTTCAATTTCTGCTGAGTTGTCAGCAAGTTCTTTGTCTACGGGGTCATTTGTAGCATTTAATTTTACATTAACAGCAGAGTAAGCTTTGATAATTTCCTGGATGTAGCTCTATGATACTCTGATGAATTTGCCCATTTTTGCATAAAAGTATACGTTCGACCGTAAAAGGGTGAGTCCTAACAAAGAGAAAATTATCTTTCTCTATAAACTCTAGTTTGTCTTTCGTACATAATGGAACTGGCGGCGCTAGTAACTGCTACTACGTTTATGAGATAGGATTTGTGATTGAAGCAGACGTACATTATTCACTGCACAACTTTTTGCGATCGCAAAGCGAGGCTTCCTGGTCGCATCATTTAACTATGGCGCGGTTAGTAGCTAGGGCTTTGCGCGTTGGACGCAGTGCTTTAATGCAAGTAGGCGCAGCTAGTGGTTATCAAGGGCGTTATCGTCTTAGTTACCTTGCACCCGCCTTGATGTGGCATCAGCCTGTAGTTGTGGTAGCCGAAGAAAAGGTACAGCAGCGCCTCAAAGAAATAGAAATTCCTAGATTGCAACAGTGGTTAGGGGCAAATAAAGCTATCCGTACAGGCGACTGCTTTCCCGATGATAATTTTCAAGGAGTGTTGCTAACATCGCCGTCTAATTGGCTAGCAGCACAGTTAGAACAAACGCGATCGCCCTTTCCTCCTGGTATTCCTACAATCATTGATGGCGCGGACGATTTAGAAGATTGGGTACGGCTGCAACTAACTCTTAGCATTGACTCCCAAAACTGGGACGAACTAATTTTAGATTGTCCTTGGCAAAGCGAAGCTATCCGCACTGCTAGAGTGCAAATTGCTAAATCCATCTTTCAGCACCCCTTAAACCCATATGAGTGTTATTTAATTTCGCCGTCAGAACAGGAGATTTTAGTTAATTTGTATGCAAGCTTAGAAAGTTATTGTTTACCCCCAGCTTGGGTAAAGTTTGGGCAAAGTTTAAAATCAAATAATCAATTACTTTACGCCCGTGTAGTGCGTTCAGTTGGTTTGTTTTCCTTACATTCTGCCCCATTACAAGTAGCTGAAAGTCTTGTCCCCGTTTGGTCTAAGCAACCAGTAGTTTTAGTTGGTAGTGCAATTGAGCAAGAAGCTAGTGCGCCAATTTTTCGCCAATCGTTAGGATTGCCAGATTTAACAAGTTTAAAGTTTTCCGACGATCGCCAAACTAACTTAATTCAACTATACATTCCCGATCGCTTACCTTTGCCCAATACCCCCGAATATCAAAGCGCCCTGATTGACAAACTTCACTCTTTGCTAAGTTTAAGGACAACAATAGGATTAACAGTAATTTTGGTAGGAGATGTGCCGCTAAAAGCTCAAGTTGGGACAATTTTGGCGGCGGAATTTGGTTCAAGAGTACAGGTAGAAAAAACCTGTTTGGATGACAACGGTATTTTAGTTAGCGGTTGGGAATTTTGGCGACAACATCAAGAAGTTTTACCCGCACCGCAGTTATTAGTTGTTTCTACGTTACCTTTGCCATCGTTAGAAAATCCCTTAGTCGCTGGTAGAGTAGATTATTACCGGAAATCGCATTTAGATTGGTTTCGGTTGTATTTATTACCTACAGCCTTAACCGAATTGGCAAGAGCGATCGCACCATTACGAGAACAACAAGGTGTAGTAGCATTATTAGATAGTCGTATTCTGCATCGCAGTTATGGCGCTCAGGTACTAGCGGCGCTCAATCCGGCGGCGAGAATCAATTATTTAGACTCTAGTTTTTTTACCCCGCTTGAATCATGATTACTAATAATTGGACTCGTCGCCATGTCTTGTCTCTAAAGGATTTTACTAGCGACGAATACAATACGGTGTTGCAAACCGCCGCGAGTTTTAGTGAAGTGCTGACGCGGGGTACCAAAAAAGTACCGTCGTTGCAAGGACAAGTAGTTGCAAACTTATTTTTTGAATCATCAACCCGGACTCGTAGCAGTTTTGAACTTGCAGCTAAACGCCTTTCCGCCGATACGCTCAATTTTGCCGCCGCCACTTCTTCCCTCTCCAAAGGCGAGACA
>JACCVJ010000452.1 GCA_013698215.1 Tatlockia sp.
TTTGTAGCCAGCAAACTCTGCAACCGTTGCAAAGAAGCGCCATAAAGCAAATCTCCTTTACCTAACAAATAAGCGGCGGTGGTTTGCTTTCCGCCTAAAATAATAGCTGAATCAGCCTCACTTGCAGTTTTTAAAGCTACTCTCCCCGGCAAATTTGAGCGGATAATTGGCGTAACAACTTTAGCTTCTGGGCGTTGAGTTGCAATAATTAAATGAATGCCTGCCGCCCTTGCCATTGCCCCCAATCGTTTGATATTTTGTTCTAAAGCAGTACGGCTGTCTTTTTCGGTCATAAAGTCGGCGTATTCGTCAAATATGCAGACAATACGCGGTAATATTTGGGATGATTTTTGATTATAAGTGCTTAAATCTGCACACCCCGTCGCCTCAAACCGTTGATAGCGCTTCTCCATTTCTCCTACTAATTGTTCCATAAGTGCGATCGCGCGATCGCAATCTTTGACAATAGGGGAGTATAACCAAGGCATTTTCTCAAATTCGGGAAAGGTTACTCTTTTAGGATCGACAAGGGCAATTTTTAAGTTATCGGGAGTATGACGCACTAGCAAGCTAAGTAACAGACTTCGCAAAAATTCGCTTTTTCCGCTTCCCGTTGTACCCCCAACCAAAAAATGACAGGTGTTTGGATCGGCTAAATCTGCTTCTACTAACTTTCCTTCCAAGTTTACGCCAATGGCAATTTTTACAGGCGCGGTGGCGGGTAAAGCGGCGGCGGTGACGTAATCTTCAAAAACAGCAATTTGGCGGCTTGTACGCGGTAAATCTACGCTGATATAACCTGCTTGAGTAGCAATTAAAGGAGTAGCAGCGATGCCTAAATGTACCTTTAAGTCTTGAGAGGTGTTGACAATAGAGATAAATTTTACGCCAAGATGGGGTTTGAGCTTGACGCGGATAAACGCTGAACCTACTATAGAACCTAGATAATCGACACCAAGCTTAAAGGAATTTAGAGTTTCTACTAATTGTTTGGCGATCGCATCGGCTTCAATTTCTTGTTTTTGGCTGGTAGGTTGTATAGTTTCTATACTTGGATAAATAACAGCTTTTACTTTGCTATCTGGCTCAAAAAAGCTTTGACACTTAGTTTTTTGTGGGCAAATATTGCATAATAAATCGGGCTGTGTTGTTGGCGGTGGTGGATTTGGTTGTGGTGCATCCCAAGAGCGCCATTGACGCATTTGTTGGAGTTTTTGGGGAATTAGCTGATGAATAGTTTTTTCTAATTCATCCCAAGTAAAGGTTAATTCTTCCCAATTAGGTAAAACGCTATAAACGGCGGAATCTATAGTTACTCCCAGCTTTTCTTTTAACATATAGCTGTAAAGAGCAACTTGTGCTAGTTGGGCTGATTTATCTATAGCTGGATAAGTTTTGTATTCCACCACACACAGGCGATGATTTTCAAAATCATAAACTACACTGTCAAAACGCCCTTGTACCAATTGTTGCTTACCATCGGCTAATTGAAAAGAATGTTTTACCGCAGGTTTAATCGCAATTAAAGTTTTACTAATTACGTCTGTATAGCTGCAATAGCGTCGATTTTGAACTAATAATTTTGCCCAGTGGTGAATAAGTCCTTTTAAGGCTTCCCAAAGTTGATAAAGGGCGGTTGCTTTTCCGGGATTTGTTTGTAGCGTTGCTTTAAGATGGGGAAAAAATGATAGCTCATAAAATAGCTGTTGCATTTGTTGTGCGATCGCACTTACATCTAATTGTTCTACTTCTGGCTTAAATAGTAAGCTAAACCTAGCTTCTTGTTTGGCAATAAAAGCAAAATTATCTGCTAATTGGTGAAATTGCGTGCCAATTTTTGATGAATTTCCTCCCGGCAAAAACATCATATTTCCGCCCCAACGATCTCCTAAATAAAACAAGCGCGGACATTCAAAAGCTACTCTAACTTTGGTAACGCTAAAAGAGTGGGGATTAGCAACTTTTTTCATATCTAATTTACCTGGATTACTTATTTCGAGTAAGCGGCGATGTATTTGAGCTAAATAAACGCTGTCCAGGTTGGCATATTCTAACTGTGCTTTTGTTAGTGGGCGTTGTCTCCAATTACTTGATTGTTCAGTTTTATCTACATTAGAAAATCC
>JACCVJ010000463.1 GCA_013698215.1 Tatlockia sp.
AGGAGTGTCCCATGCTGTCTGCGGGGGTTGATACCGCTACAGTTAGGAAGTTTGCTCCTTCTAAGTACGAACTGGCGATGCCGTGGGTGTACCACGAGGTGACAAAGGTTGTCCCGGTTAGCCAGCCCCCTAATGCCATGTAAGCGCAGGGAAATAGTAATATTCCGCTCCAGCCTACGAATACGAATCTGTCGCGCTTTAACCAGTCGTCTACGGTGTCAAATATGCCGCGACTCGGTGCGCTGCCGACTGCAATTGTCATCGATCTAAAATCCTCTCGTTTACTAATAATTGCAACGTTTCTGAGGAGTTGACATTAAGACCTGCTCAATTGCTTTTAGCTTTTGAGATTTATGAGTAGATTAAGACAATCTTCTCTTGTGGTCTGCCTGACCGCTACTGCCAGCAAATGACAGTCCGGTCTATCGCTGCTTAATGTTTGTTAACTTATCACATTTTTTATACTAAGATCCCGATCGCCTACAGTGGTTCTCAAGTGTTTAGCATCAGTCTATTAATATAATTAATATCAGAAATATTTACAATTTGACACAAGTTTCTGGAGCGATCGCCCTATTTATGTCGCTAAACTTGCAGTGAATCCTATTTTAAATACCTTTTTCAGCCAAATGAGCGTATCAACTGCTAATCCAAGCAACTCCCCGTCGTGGGATATAACATCGCCCGTCCTCCGTCAAACGATTTTAGGATCGCGCCGATTTAGCAATTATTGGTGGGCAACGGTTGTTTCCGTAGGAGCTACAGGCTTTTTCCTCGCATCGGTTTCTAGTTACCTGAAAGTAAATTTTTTACCTTTTGCTAACCCCACGGAGCTAGTTTTTGTCCCCCAAGGAATTGCTATGGGTTTCTACGGTGTAGCGGGGTTGCTTTTAGCTTCTTACCTATGGATGGTAATTGCTTTAGATGTAGGCGGCGGTTACAACGAATTTAATACTCAAACTGGCGCTATCAAAATCTTTCGTTGGGGATTTTTGGGCAAAAACCGCCAAATAGAGATCAACTGCAAAACCCAAGACGTGCAAGCGGTGAAAGTAGACATTAAAGAAGGGATAAACCCGCGTCGGGGTTTGTATCTGCGTGTCAAAGGTCGTAGAGATATTCCTTTATCCCGTGTTGGTCAGCCGTTATCTTTAACAGAGCTTGAAAATCAAGCGGCGGAATTAGCGCGGTTTTTAGGAGTCCAAATTGAAGGACTATAAACTATGCAATCGTTCAAGAAAGACTGTGGTTAAGTAACAATGGTAATGCAGCTAAAAATTCAAACTTGTTTAATATCGTTTATACTCTTGACTGCGTTGATGATTGGGGGATGTACATCAGGCGATCGCGTAGCTTCAGAAACGGCTCCTCCAGTCTCAGAAACTCAAGAGACAATAAGTACCCCACTAAGTTCAGATCCAACATTACCTACTCAGTCAACTAGCCCACTAATGAAAGATTTACCAACTCTAACAGGCAAAGCAACGGTAGTAATGACCGTTAAAGGCGCACCAATTACAATTGAAATTGACGGCACAAATGCACCCATCACAGCAGGCAATTTTGTAGACCTGGTACAAAGAGGCGTATACGATGGCTTAGTATTTCATCGCGTTGTCCGTCAGCCCGAACCTTTTGTAGTTCAAGGCGGCGATCCTCAAAGCAAAGATCCTAAGTTTCCCGTAGAAAGACTAGGTACAAGTGGGTTTATCGATCCTAAAACAGGCAGCGAACGTACTATTCCTTTAGAAATCACCCCTAAAGGCGCGAAATCTCCGCTTTATAGTGAGACTACAAGTTCGCCCGAATTAAAGCATCTTCGTGGCGCTGTGGCAATGGCGCGATCGCAATCTCCCGACTCTGCTTCCTCGCAGTTTTACTTTGCCCTGGCTGATTTAGCCTTTTTAGACGGCAGTTATGCAGTCTTTGGTAATGTTACGAGCGGCATGGATGTAGTAGATAAAATTCAACAAGGTGATCGCATTGATACAGCGAAAGTTACATCTGGTGCGGAAAATCTAAAAAATGGTGGTAAGTAAATTTAGCCGCAATAAAGCTAATTTTACTTACGAACAAAGTTTTTATGGGGCATGGCATCACACCATGTCCTTTATTGTTTAATCAAGTGGACGATCGCAACGTTGTTGTTACTGGAATTGGTTTAGTTTCGGCTTTAGGTGACAATCTAGAAGCTAGTTGGCAGCAGCTAATTGCGAAAAATTCTGCCATTAAGCTACATCAACCTTTCCCCGAACTTCCGCCGCTCCCTTTAGCTTTAATTGGCAAACAACCCATTTCTCTAAAAACTCTCACTAGCAAGGTTGTAAGTCAAGCGATCGCCGATGCGGGTTTAAATCTACCTTTACTTGATTGTGGTGTAGTAGTTGGCTCTAGTCGCAGCTATCAAGCCGAGTGGGAACAATTAGCTCAAAAATTTGCTCAAAATGCCCAATTTGACAGCGATTGCTTCGAGATTTTAGCTCATAGGAATGCGATCGCCACTGCTCAACAAATCGGCGCATCTCTCGTTCCTGTTTTGGCTCCAATGGCTGCTTGTGCTACTGGTATTTGGTCGATTTTTCAAGCTTTTCAACTTATTAAAACTGGGCTTTGCGATCGCGTCCTAGCTGGAGCCGTTGAAGCCCCGATTACACCCCTGACACTGGCAGGATTTAAGCAAATGGGAGCAATTGCCCAAACAGGGTCTTATCCGTTCTCTAGCACCCGTCAAGGCTTGGTATTGGGAGAAGGTGGGGCGGTATTGGTACTCGAATCAGCTAAATTAGCCCTAGAACGATCGGCGCGAATTTATGGACAAATTTGCGGCTTTGGCTTGACAAACGATGCTTGTTATGCATCTCAGCCCCTACTTACTGGAGAAAGTGCAAAGTTAGCTATTGAGCAATGCTTGAAACGCTCTAACTTTCAACCTTCGGACATTGATTATATTCACGCTCACGGGACAGCAACCCAAAAAGGCGATCGCCACGAAGCACAATTAATCGCCCAGATTTTTCCTCAAAGTGTACCCATTAGTTCGACAAAAGGATCTACAGGTCATACTTTAGGAGCTTCGGGAGCCATCGGAGCAGCTTTTTGTCTCAAGGCGTTGCAGCAGCAAATATTACCGCCTAATGTAGGATTGCAATTACCAGAATTTAATCTAAATTTAGTTACTGAACCCCGCCACAATCAAAATAGGCAAGTTTTATGTTTTAGTTTTGGCTTTGGCGGTCAAAATGCAGTTATGGCGATTTCTATACATGAGTAATTTAGTCCCACCCAATTTCTTAAAATTGGTAAGTTTTAATAACCATTGCTTAAACGATTAAATTATTTTGGCTACCTTGTTTAGGTAGCCAAAATGTTAAAAGTCTATGGGTAGAAGGGTATAAAGTGCGACTTTTTATAGTTACACCATTGGAAAGATGCGAACTAAAGCGATCGTTCTCTACTCTTGAAGCAAGATAAAAAATTCTCAATTAAACTTATGAGTAACGAAAAAGATACACACCGTTCAGTCAACCCAGGCGATGTAGTTAGCGATAAACCACAAAGTATTGAAGAAAAAGCACAACAACTTGCTGTAGATTCTCCTGATATTACTGGCGATCATATCACCGTACCTACTTACTTTATAGTTGACGAACCAGACGGCGAAGAAAAAGCATTGCATCACGTCAAAGACGCTGAAGAAATCTCTGATGTAATTCGTCTAGCTAGAGTAGACGAAAATGGCGAACGGATTTGGTAATTAGTCTGCGATCGCGCTCGAAATTCCTCATCGGGATTTTAAGACAAATGGCAGCTTACAAGCTGCCATTTACTTTAATACTACCTTTACTCAACAGCAACTTGGGGTACACCCATACTGTAATTAATCGCGCGTCCGTTTAAGTTGTAACTGATTTGACCGTTTTGTAAAAGACTGCGGATAAAATGCTCTAAATCTGAGCCAATCCGCCGCAAGTTATAATCAGTCAAATCTGCGCCACTAGAAGCTTCCACCAACTCGTTAAACTTGCGATACAGCTTTTGTAAAGCGTCTTCATTCCAATTAAATTCATTATCTGGATCTACATCCAACGTTAAAACTTGATTGCTAGGAACAAGTTCGCCATCTTTACTAACTTCTGCCGAAAAAATCCTAATATGGCGAGTTGTAGACTTAAGTAACTGATCTTCCATAGGTAAAAATTCTAAATAAACCTTGGCACTTCACCTCATATTAAACCATCACTTAACCTTAGCAATCATGCCCGTTTGACGAGCATAGGCAAAAATTCCCCCTGCATCAATTACAGGCTTAACATCTCCCAACGATTGAAGTTGATACTCTTTATTGAGAGTATGGTTAGTTAACCGATTTTGGTCAAAGTCAATTGTAACTTCTTGCCCGGTTACAAACTCGTCACACAACCGCTCTAGCGATTCCCAAGGATAAAGCTCTCCTGTAGCCGTACAATTACGGAAAAAGATCCGCGCATAGGATTGAGCGATTACTGCCTTTACTCCCGCCGCACCCAAGGCAATCGGCGCGTGTTCCCGCGAAGAACCACACCCAAAGTTCTCTCCCGCCACAATAATCGGATAAGTAGTTTTCATTGCGCCCGGAGCAATAAATTTACAAAAGCGATCGGGCAAACCAATCATGGCATAACTACCTAGCTTTTCGTACTCATCCGGCTTAGAGGGAACTAATGTTAGATACTCGGCGGGAATAATTTGATCGGTATCTATATTGTCATCTACAACAAAAATTACACCACCAATTGAGTTGCTCATCAAAAAATCTCACCCAAAGTGCGAACTTATAAACCGCTAAACTTTATAGTATATCTTTTTTAATTTTTTTCATCGTTGCAAGTAAAATTACTGGGCTACTTTCCTAGGGCGATCGCCTCAAATTATCCTACCCAAAAATTTGATTTACGTGTAATTACTGTGGTATTTTTTTGATTTTAATGAATCAATAGAAATACCTGTTAAATTCTTTTAACTGCTACTAACAAAGAAAAAATACCAACTTCCTCCGATTAGTTTTTTGTTAACAATCGCTGTTAAAAGCAGTAACAAATAATGCTAACTCCTAGCTAGCGAATTGGCTTAAAGTTATCCTTTACATTGATAAACAAAGGTTTTACAGATACGGTCAAGATAGAGGTGTTGCTGACTTAGCATCAATCTATACTAGCATAGCAAATATTTTAGTAACAACTGCAACCCAAGCATCTCAGTACAAGTAGCCCCTTTGAAAACATTTTGAAAGACTTACAAAGTCCTTACATAAGCTTTACTATATTTCCATTAAAAAGCTAAATAATAGTAATCGTAAGGGCAACGAATTTGAGTTTTGGTTATGACTAAAGTTTAGCTAGATAGTTTGAGAACAATCCTATTAACAAAAAATAGATTTGTCTAACTTGCTTATCCTAGTTGAAATAAATAAAAAGCCAAAATTATTTCTCCATAAACCAAGGCTACTGCTCACCTGCTGCAAAAATAGGATTTATTTAAAATGAAGACTGACAAAGCATCGCCACAACAAAAACAATTAGAAGTTGGTGTCTACGAGTGTGAAATACATCTGAAATTTAGATTAATTGAAGACAAAGCTGTATTTAGCGATCGCGGCGAACTATTAAACTTTCTCATTGAGTCATTTATGATTGGTGCAGATGAGTATCTCGAACCCTTACAATCGGCAGTAACTACTCAAGAAGTCACGGATTTGGAAGCCTCCCCAGAAATGCGCCGCCAGCTAATGCGCTTGCGTAACTCCTCCGAGTCTATGTAAACCGCCACAAAAAAGTATTTTTGATATTTAGCAAGTTTGGTGTTGACACTAGCGCAGAAATTTATTATATTTGTAAAAGTGCGAGTCCATGCCCCCATCGTCTAGAGGCCTAGGACACCTCCCTTTCACGGAGGCGACGGGGATTCGAATTCCCCTGGGGGTATAACAAAATAGGGTGATGTGTCTAAACACATCACCCCATTAATTTTAAATAGTTAGTGGAAGTCCCGCATACTTGTACTCCGGTGATATGGGTACTTCACATAGTCACCGTAGCTAATTAGTTATAGCTCCAAATAAATTGTTTACACGCTGACGAATTGCTAAAAGATTTAAACGCAAGTCCTTAGCCAGACGATGCTCAATAATTGATATGGGCATAGTCCGTTTAGGTAAGACGCATACTGTATAAAAAAGGTGGGTTACAACTTGTTGAGAGTGCAAATCGGGTTGTAAGCGCCAAGAACCAGAGAAATCTTTTAAGTCTCCTTCTACTAAGTTGAAATTAATCTCATGGGGGAATTTTTCTTCTAAATCTAGAACTACACGCGCCGAAAAGTTGAAGCGCAGTAAGCGCTGCGTACCAACTTGCTCTAAACGAATACCTCCGGTGGGATGCTCTAAGCGCTGACTGATAGATAAATTAGGAATAAAATCAGCTAAAGCCTCATAGTCTGTCAATACTTGCCAAATGGGTTCAATAGATTGAAAGATAGGTATTTTAGCAGAAATTTGTCTTTGTCTGGGGGACACTTGCTCTACTTGAACTTCTATCGTATCAAGCAGCGCGGCTAATTCTTGAGGAGATAAATTAGATAAAATTCCAATATCAGCAGTTTCATCAGGAGATAAATCGGCTGTAGATTCAAAGTCTGGTGATTTAGTCACAAAAATTTAATAGTGTTTTAATTCGGTACAGGTAACTGAGGTAAGGTAAGCGTGAAACAAACTTGAGCAGAGGATGATTGCTCTATAGGTATGCTTGTAACCTCAATAGTTCCATTTAAATGCTGTACTAGGCTTTTTACAAGCGCTAATCCCAAACCTGTCCCTTTGATGGCTTGGTCTGTAACTCCATGACCGCGACGAAATTTATCAAAAATATAAGTAGCATCTTCGGGTAATATTTCTGCTCCAATATTAGTAACACTAATAACAATGCGATCGCCTTGTTGGATAGCTTGCAAGATTACGTTAGTATCAGGAGATGCATACTTTCCGGCATTTGTCAACAATTCATGCAATATTCGATCGAAACTATCTGCATCAGTTTGTAATAACAAGGGTTTTTGCGGCAGACTTACGGTAATAGTCAATCCTTTTTCTGACCAGTCTGTATACATTTCAACTAAGTCATTAAGTTTTGAGCTAATTTCAATATTCTGCAAATTAAGCGGAGTTTGATTAGATTCTAGTTTTTGCAATCTAAGCAAATCAGTAATTAAGTTTATTTCTTGGTTACATTGTTGCTCTAAAATATCTAAATATTTTAGTTTACGTTCGTCGCTAATACCCGGCGTACGCAACATCCGAATAGCTAAGTTCATGCTAGTTAGAGGAGTACGTAATTCATGACTGATTGTATCAATAAAGTCATCTTTCAGCTTATTTATTTGCCTTAGCTGGTCAATGTTGCCGAGTTTTTTCATATAGTTTTGATTGGACTTCTAAGCTGCCTTGCAGTTGCGCGGTACGTTCGTCTACAAGATTTTGGACTTGGCGCAGTGTTTGGTTTTGGATAATGGCGGTACTGACTTGGACACTAACTAATTTTAACAAGGCTAATTCCTCCACTTGCCAAGTGCGTGCGGTAGAATTTTGTATTAATAAAAAGCCAAATATTGTGCCTTGATTTTCTAAGGGAAACATCATTACAGCAGGCAGGCTAGTAATGTTAAAAAGTGGATTGACTTCCGATTGCTCAAATACTTTAAAATCATCGTTAAAATTTAGAGTAAATGGTTCAGGAGCATTAATTAAGGCGTGCTGACACAAAGCACATTCACTTAACCAAAAAGATTGATTTAAAGCAATGGAATTATTAACAGATTGATTGAGATTATTAATGGTGGTACTTCCACCTAAATCAGAATTACTATTCCATTCAGAAACTACCGTAACTTTAGCTTTAGGAATAAACTGTTTAGGACGATTCTTAAAAAGCAAGTCGCTGTATTTTAAAGTAATAATTAAACCACGTTCAACTTGTAGAGATTGAGAGGTTCTAGAAGTCGCTAATTGGAGAATTTGAGTTAATTCTGGCGTGTTTCGGCTTGCCATAGTAAGCTCGTTGAGCGCATTTTGATGCTGAGTAGAGGTGTTTATAACCTGTTTTAAAGAGGCGATCGATTTAGCTTGGGCAATTTGCGCTAGGGCGATCGCTACAGATTCGGCGGCGATTTGAGCGCCTTTAAGATCGTAGTCTCGCCACTGGTAAGGATAGAGTCGCCATAAAGTGATTGAACCATTTTGCTTACCTTGAAAATAAGTTGGGATGCTTAATACAGACTGGACAGGTAAAGATAAGTCTTGCCCTTGAGACGATTTTTTTATTTCTAAAGTTTTTAAATCATCAATTGCTAACAACTCGGTTAGATTTGGCAGCAACAATATTGCGTCAATCAATTGAAATTGCAGTAGGGTGATGGAACTAAATAATTCTTCACTAGCCCAATAACCCGTTTGGTGAGGTTGCAAAACTTCATCTACAGCTATAACCAAACAGCAGTCTACACCAAACGCTTCTCCCCAAGCTTGGGAAATCTGTTTGAGCATCATCTCCGGATCGAAGCTTTGCACAACAATCTGATTAATCTGTTGTCCTAACTCGCGCAAATCTTCTCGATTGGGCATCAATTTAATTAGGTTCTTTTGCAAGGGGGCTGCTTGACTTAAACGATTTATTGATGATTCTAA
>JACCVJ010000498.1 GCA_013698215.1 Tatlockia sp.
ACTTAGAACCCGACAATTTCAACACTCTAGCGACATTGCGGTAGTCTTGGGGCAATTGCTGAACGCCTACTGTTGTATTGATAATAATGGGCCAAATCGACGTGATGAAAATAACGAAAATTGCTGAAGGATTAGATTGCTGAAAAGCTGCCAAAGAAATCGGCAACCACGCCAACGGGGGAACAGTCCGCAATACTTGAAACAACGGATCTACAGCGTTATAAACCCAGACATTGGCACCGATCAAAATCCCCAACGTAATCCCGACAATAGCTGACAAGGAAAAGCCAACTGCCACCCGTTTTAAGCTTTCAAATAGTTGCCAACCAAGCCCTTTATCTGTACCACCGTTATCAAAAAAGGGATTAATAATAAAAGGATCCCAAGTTTCTTTGACCATCGTAATCGGCGATGGCAATCTAGGGGAGTCACCTAAAGTTAGCAACTGCCAAATTACTACAAAAATTGCGATCGCAAGTAGTGGAGGCAGAATTTTTTTGGTTACGATGGAAGCAATTTCTTTCTGGGCAGTTTTCTTCTTATTTTTAGTGCGACTTGGAAGGGTTGCGGTCATCCTCTAACTTCTCCTAGGTACAGTGATTCTTGTAGATGGGTATCAGTGCTGTAGTTTTTCCGTGCCAGCACTGATAAAGAATTTACGCTTTCTTAATCTTGAGAGATTTCAAGTAAGCGGCGGGGTTTTCTGGGTCGAAGGTAACACCATCAAAAAACGTTTCTACTCCACGAGATGTACTGGTAGGAATTTCGGCGGCAGGAACTCCTAAGGCTGTAGCGGCTTCTTTCCACAAATCTTCGCGGTTTACCTGGTCAATAATTTTCTTTGTGTCTGTATTGGCTGGAAGCTTACCCCATCGGATGTTTTCTGTCAAAAACCATAGGTCATGACTCTTGTAAGGGTAAGAAGCATTATCTGCCCAAAATTTCATTTTGTAGGCATAGTCTTGGACTGTACGACCGTCGCCGTAGTCGATATTACCTTTAGCGCGTTCGATAATATCTTTAGCGGGGACTTTAAACCACTTTTGTTTGGAGATAATTTCGATCATCTCCTCTTTGTTTTCAGCTTTTTCGCACCACTGTTGCGCTTCCTGTACTGCCATTAACATTGCTTTAGCGGCATTAGGGTTTTTGTCTACCCAATCTGCCCGCATAGCAAAAGCTTTTTCGGGATGGTTGTTCCAAAGTTCTCCTGTAACTAAAGCGGAGTAACCTTGCTTTTGGTTTACAAGCTGGGCATTCCAAGGTTCGCCTACGCAGAATGTTTCCATGTTATCTACTTTCATGTTGGCAACCATTTGGGGTGGTGGTACGGGGACTACAGAGATGTCTGAGTCGGGATTTACTCCACCTGCTGCTAACCAGTAACGCATCCAAAGATCGTGAGTACCGCCAGGAAACGTCATTGCGGCTTTGAGTTCTTTGCCAGCAGCTTTAGATTTGCTAAAAGCTGATTTTAGAGCAGCGCTATCTAAGCCTACCTTCATATCCTTGTAGGTATTGGCAACAGAAATTCCTTGCCCGTTGAGGTTCAACCGCGCCAAGATGTACATGGGGATAGGCTTACCTTGGGTAATCGTCCCCAATGCCATCATGTAAGGTATAGGCGATAGTATATGCGCTCCATCAATACCACCGCCGCCAGAACCGAGTACCAAATTATCGCGGGTTACGGGCCAGGAGGCTTGTTTTTCAACCTTTACATCGGTCATGCCGTACTTGGCATAAATTCCTTTTTCTAGCGCTACAATCAGGGGCGCGGAATCTGTCAGAGCAATAAATCCTAACTTAGCGCTAGTGGTTTCTACTTTTGGCGCATTAGCCGCCGCCACAACACTCGCAACGGGGTTTGCACTTCCACCACTATTATTAGTTGCTGTATCCATTGAACCAGAGGAGCAACCATGCGCTAATAGAGTTCCGGTGGTAGCTGCGCCTGCGGTGATAATAAATTGTCTTCTGGAAATGTTTGTCATTGTCTGCTGTTAATTAAATTTTTGTAAGTTGTCTAAGGGCTGTGTAGTTTTGATTTCAGGTAGAAACCAAAACTTTTTCTCTAGGCTTTGCTTGAAAATGCTCGATCAGCAAGTCACGCAATACAGGTTGCAAGTCTTCGCAAGGAATGCCTTTAGTTACGCAAGTTCCTAAATGCGCGTCTTTACCAACTGTCCCACCCATATAAATGTCAACTCCTTCTACAGGCTTGCCATTTTTGCGGGCTTTGGTTCCCATCAAGCCGATATCTGCAACTTGGGGTTGTCCACAAGAATTTGGACAACCAGTCCAGTGAATGCGGATGGGGCGGCTTAACTCTACTTCTTGAGCTAAGAGGGCAATTTCTTTTAAGGCGCGATTTTTGGTTTCAATTAAGGCAAAGTTGCAAAATTGCGCCCCTGTACAAGAAACTAATCCGCGCATTAAGGGTTCTGGATCAACAGAAAATCTCGCTAAGATGGGTTCATTTAGTAATGCTTTTAAGCGCGACTCAGGAATATTGGGAATAATGACGTTTTGCTCGACACTAAACCGAATTTCGCTATTACCATACACTTCCCCCAGTCTTGCTAAATCAAACATATCTTGGGCAAATAAGCGCCCGACGGGAATATGCAAGCCTACATAATTCAAGCCTGGTTGTTTTTGGCGGTAAACGCCAATATGATCGCGTTTTTCCCAATCTATGGCATCTTTCTCGGCGGCGCTAACTAAGGTTTTACCCAATTGCTTTTCAATTTCTGTGCGAAATTTCTCTAAACCCCATTCATCAATTAGCCACATTAGCCGGGATTTTTGTCGATTCGCTCTTAATCCGTTGTCGCGGTAAACTTCTAAAACTGCTCTGCATACGGCTACTACGTCCGACGGTGCTACCCAAGCATTTAGAGGAATTGCCGCATCGCACCGCTTTGCAGAGAAAAAGCCACCAACTAAGACGTTAAAGCCAAATTGCTCGTCTTTATAGGCGGGAATAAATGCTAAGTCGTTGATTTCGGCGTGAATTGAATTGTCTCGTCCGCCCGAAAGGGCAATATTAAACTTTCTGGGTAAGTTTGTAAATTCTAAATTACCTTCGCCGTTACCCGTAATCATGTCCTGAATTTGACTTGCTAGTTCCCGCGTGTCAAATAGTTCGTCTGCATCTAATCCAGCTATAGGATCTCCTGTAATGTTGCGAACATTGTCCATTCCTGACTGGACGCTGGTTAAACCTACAAGCCACATTTTGTTAAAAATATCTGGCAAGTCTTCTATTCTTACGCCGCGCAATTGAATATTTTGCCTAGTTGTAATGTCCGCGCAACCGTCATCGCCGTAATTTTCGACTATTTCGCCCAAGATTCGCAACTGCTGGCTATTTATAATCCCGTTAGGTAAGCGCATCCGCATCATAAATTTGCCGGGGGTGACGGGACGAAAAAATACGCCCAACCACTTTAGCCGATGTTCTCTATCGGTGTCGTCCATAGCTTCCCAGCCTATCGACGCAAATTGTGCCAATTCTGCTTTTACCGCTAACCCATCTTTTTCTTTTTTAAACTTCTCAAATTTATTTAGGCTCGTTTTGCCGATCGCATCTTCTGTCATGAACTAAACCTTATATTTTCGTTTACTTAGCTGGCTTTGAAGTCGCATAAATTTAATAAAATTGCTATTTGTTGCTAGGTTATTAGACTTCAAGCACTAAGTTCGTATCTTGCGCTACACCATTTGGAAGAACTAAGAATCGTTCTGTTCAGGCGCGATGCTTGTATCTAGGCACTCATTGCTTAGACAATTCTTAAATGCTTGCTATTATTCAAGTTAGGATTAATCAACAATCAAGTTCGTATCTTTAGTAACAAAATATTGAGTTATATGACTAAAACGCATAAAAATTATGTATTTTTTTCATAAAATACCTATCAAAAGAGAGATGAATTAATGAAATAACAGCTAAAAAACTGGGGGTAATCTTAATTTTTGCAAATTTTTTTAAATTAAAACTAAGGGCAATGTTATGGATCGTCGAGCTTTTTTGAACTGGGTGAGTGTAGGTTGGTTAGCAAGTTCTTTGCCCGTTGCGATCGCCGCGTGTTCTGCCCCCACTACTCAAGCAGAAGCTAATAATAATAAAGGTGGGTTTAAGCCTGTAGGTACAACAGCACAGTTAGGCAAAAACAATCAGTTGCTTAATAAAAATTCTCCAGTTGGTGCAGTTTTAGTAGTTCGTACCAGTCCTACCAGCAATCTTAGCGCTGTAAATCCTACCTGTACTCACGCTGGTTGTGCTGTAACGTGGGCTGCGAAATCACAAAAATTTGTTTGTCCTTGCCATGCTTCAGAATTTGGCACAGATGGCAAAGTATTAAAAGGGCCCGCTTCTAAGCCTTTGAAAACTTACAAAGCCAAAATTGAAGGCAACTCGGTTTTAGTTAGTTTGTAGGTAGCCAATCTTTAGATAGCTGCAATCATGCAATATGTATTAATTATCCATGAA
>JACCVJ010000069.1 GCA_013698215.1 Tatlockia sp.
TTAGGAGCCACCTGTTGCCAATCTAGGCGAGAAATTAGCGGGTCATCATCTAGGCGGATAATGTCAGTTTCGGCGGTAGTATTGTAGAGCGTTAATGTAAAAGACTTTTCTCCTTGTTGAACGCTTACAGGTACGGGTACTTGCAAAGGAAATACTACTTCTGTTGCTCCCGCTACTTGACGAGCGCGGACGCTGCGAATAATTGAATTAGGCGGCGTTACACTTTTTAAAATGCGTGTTTCTTTACTATTAATCCAACCACCATAATCTAAGCGCAACCATTCCCCCTCTTTGGCGATAATCGCCGCTTGCGTACCCTTGGGTAAAGGAGTAAGCCTTGAACTATCAGTACTCGCACCCGTTCGCGCTACGCCAGAAACGGCGGTAACTTCGGCAACTTCTAGCTGTAAAGGGGAAAGAATGGTTATTTTACCTGTACCTAGTTGCTTAGTTGTTTTGCCATCAATAGTTAGCGCAAACTCTGGTAATCCTAAACTAGCTGGTTGCAAAGCCGTTGTACAACCTGCGTACTTACCTGCGACCGATTCTGTAATTGGTCGATTTTGTTGCGTCAGCGCCGCAGAATTAGGCGGTAGTTGGACATTTTGAGACTGGGGAAGTAAAGCAATAGTTTGATTGGCTAGATTAACATTAACTTTGGCATTTGGAGAAGAAACCGCACCAAAACAAATAATTTCTCCGGGAAGAACCGCTATATCTACTGATGGCGTTAGAGAATTGGGAGCAAAGGCTAATCCTTGTGGCGGTGATTGAATTGTAGATAAACGTTTGACTTTAATTTCTACCTGTTGATTTTGGTAGCGCAAAGTAAACAAATTATCTCCCACTTTTAAAGGGAAACTAGGGGCAAAATGTCCCGCCGGACTGCGTTTAATTGGTCTACCATTTACTAATACTTCGCCTTGGGGTGCTGTACCAATCAAAAATATTTGGTTAGCTGTAGTTTGATGCTCGGCGGGAGGATAAACTACTTTCAAAGTTTGTGCGATCGCCGGGGATGTAATTACTACTGTCCCTAATGCTACCTGTCCTAGAATTTTTCTCACGCCAAAATAGTAATAGGTGTTTATCATATCGCCAGTAGCGCACTTCCCCTCAAAAGCTAACAGCTAATACTGTGGCACAATTAACGGGGTGGATTTCTATAATTGTTTTTACGGCTAAAATTATATGACTAAATTTGTGTTTGTTACTGGGGGCGTAGTCTCTAGTATTGGTAAAGGTATTGTAGCGGCAAGTTTGGGTAGATTATTAAAATCGCGGGATTATTCAGTTTCTATCCTCAAACTCGATCCTTATATTAATGTCGATCCTGGCACAATGAGTCCCTTTCAGCATGGGGAAGTATTTGTTACTGATGATGGCGCGGAGACAGACTTAGACTTGGGACATTACGAACGCTTTACAGATACCCCCATGTCACGGCTTAATAGCGTTACTACAGGCTCTATTTATCAAGCCGTATTAAATAAAGAGCGACGCGGCGAATATATGGGGGGTACAGTCCAAGTAATTCCACACATTACAACAGAAATTAAAGACCGCATCCAAAGAGTTGCCCATGATACCAATCCTGACGTTGTAATTACAGAAATTGGCGGGACGGTAGGCGATATTGAATCATTACCTTTTTTAGAAGCAATCCGTCAGTTTCGTAAAGATGTAGGGCGAAAAAATGTGTTGTATATGCACGTTACCTTGGTACCTTGGATTCCTTCAGCCGGAGAAATGAAAACTAAGCCAACCCAGCATTCTGTTAAAGAATTACGTTCTATTGGCATTCAACCAGATATTTTAGTTTGTAGATGCGATCGCCCGTTACCGATGGGGTTAAAGTTAAAAATGTCGGAATTTTGCGATGTACCTGTAGAGTGCGTAATTACATCTCAAGATGCCATCAGTATCTACGAAGTACCGTTAATGTTAGAACGGGAAGGATTAGCCGAGCAAGCAATAGATTTACTCCACCTCGAACGCCGCCAACCAAATCTAACTCAGTGGCAAAATATAGTTGACCATCTTTATCGCCCAACTCATAAGATAGAAATCGGTATTGTTGGGAAATACGTGCAGTTAAACGACGCTTATTTATCTGTTACCGAAGCGTTGCGCCATGCAGCTTTAGCGACTGGGGGAGAATTAATCTTGCGATGGATAAATTCTGAAGACTTAGAAACTGATGATGCAAAGAAGTATTTAGAAGGAATTGACGGGCTTATAGTACCGGGAGGTTTTGGGATTCGGGGTGTAGATGGAAAAATTGCGGCGGTAAAATATGCACGAGAATTGCAAATTCCATTTTTGGGTTTATGTCTGGGTATGCAATGCGCGGTTGTAGAGTGGGCGCGAAACCTTGCAGGACTTAAAGAGGCTAATAGTGCCGAATTTGACCCTACAGGCGCTCATCCGGTAATTAACTTATTGCCCGAACAGCAAGACGTAGTAGATTTGGGCGGTACAATGCGTTTAGGTTTGTATCCTTGTCGCATTGAACCCGATACTTTAGCTCATAAACTCTACGGGAAAGAAGTAATTTACGAACGCCATCGCCACCGCTACGAGTTTAACAATGCTTACCGCAACTTGCTTTTAGAAGCCGGCTATGTCATTAGCGGTACTTCTCCTGATGGTCGGTTGGTAGAAATTATCGAACTTCCTAGCCATCCATTTTTTGTTGCTACTCAATTTCACCCAGAGTTTAAATCAAGACCTAGTGCGCCCCATCCTTTATTTAGTGGTTTTATTGAGGCTGCAACGGCGCTTTTAGCGACATCAGTGGAAATCCCTACCCCGGTTGAGGTGGGATAAAACGTTGGTAGAGACGTTGCAGTGCAACGTCTCTACATAAATAATCCCACGTCTTTACAGTAATAAAGACCAAGCTAATTTAGCCGCGCCTACCATTCCGGCTTGATTGCCTAATTGCGCCCTTAGTATCTGTAAACCAGCACGAGAACTAGGCAAAACTCGTCGTTCAATTTCTGCTTGCATCGAAGGTAAGAAAAACTCAAAACTAGCACATACACCACCGCCAATTGCGATCGCTTCTGGTGTTAAAACATAGATTAAACTTGCAAGTCCTGCGCCTAAATCTTTGCCGTACTCTTGCCAAAATGTCAAGGCTTTTAGGTCGCCCGAACTTGCTAAAGTGCCTAATTCGACAGGTTCTAAACCTGTACGGCGGCGAATAGCTGACACCGAGGCATATTGCTCTAAAGAACCTTGATTTCCACTATTACACTTGGGCCCATCAGGGTTTAAAGTAATTAGTCCTAATTCTCCCGCCGCGCCGCGATGTCCGGTAAATAATTTACCATCAAGAATAATTGCCCCACCTACCCCTGTACCAAGGGTAATTAAAATCAAATTTTGAAATTGTTTACCTGCGCCTAGCCAATATTCTCCCAAACCCGCGCAGTTAGCATCGTTAGCTAAAAATGTTGGCAAGTTTAGTTTAGCTTCTAACAAGTCGGCTAAAGGTACATCGTGCCAGTTTGATAGATTAATTGCCACTACTGCAATTCTTCCTGTGGCATCAACTGGGCCTGGAATACCAATACCTACCGCTTTACTATATCCTTGGGGATCAATAAGCGGAATTGTATTTACTATCGCTTCTACAACATCTGTAGGTGTCGCAGGTTGGGGTGTAGGTACGCTTAATGACTGCAAGCAATTACCATCGGTTGTAAATCGCCCTAATTTAATTGCCGTACCACCTAAATCAATCCCAATTACTTGAGATTTTATATCGACATTATCCATATTGCGATCGCACATTCAAGGTAAAAAATTATTATTTTCTTTCCGCAACCGGGGATTAATAAAGTCATTTAACCCCTCTCCTACTAAAGACAAACCCACCACCATTAAAGTCATCGCCAGTCCCGGAAATAGCGCCGTCCACCAAATGCCTGTAGGTAAAGCTTCTAGTGCTTGACGCAAATCGTGACCCCATTCTGGTACTTGTTCGGGCAATCCTAATCCCAAAAAGCCCAAACCACCCAGAGTTAAAATTGCATCCGCCGCATTGAGGGTAAATAATACCGGAACGCTCGCAATTACATTTAGAAATAAGTAACGCGATAATACCCGCCAAGTAGAAGCACCCATTGATTGCGCCGCTTCAATAAAAAGCTCAGTTTTGACGCTGACAGTATGATTGCGGACAACTCGATAATATTGGGGTATGTAAGCAATACTAATGGCGATCGCCGCATTTAATATACCTCTACCCACAACAAAAGCCAAAGTCACTGATAACAGTAACCCTGGCAACGTATAGATAGTATCCATCAAAAATAGTAGTATGCGATCGAGCCTGCCGCCAATATAACCGCTTACGAGTCCCAAGGGAACGCCAATTACTACACTCAGCACCGTTGCCAAAATCACCACTTGCAACGCAGCTTGAGTACCGAACAAAGTCCGGGAAAACACATCGTAACCTTGCTGGCTAGTCCCAAAAAAGTGACTGATTGATGGCGGTTCGTGAATCGGATTAC
>JACCVJ010000516.1 GCA_013698215.1 Tatlockia sp.
ATGGCTAGTTTGAGTCTGATTTGCTCTTGAATACTTTTTTCTACTTCAGCTAAATCGCTGTCTACTTGCTGTTGCTGTTTGAGAAACTGAATTTTTGAAATTGCTCCATCTTTTGCTAAAGGAGCAACATTATCCAAAATCCCTCTATCTACGTTTAGATTACTTTTGAGATTGGCTAGTTGAATACTGGTTTGGCTCAACTGCGTCCTCAATTGAGCTACAACTAATTGGGAGGAAACTTCTCTTGAGCGTAACTCGGCTTGACTTGATTGCAGACGCTCTAATTGTTCCTGATTTAAGCTATTTGCTACTCCTCTATCGCCTAACAACCCGCGATAAAGTCGATTTTCAGCCACTAATTCTGCTCTACTTTTAGTTAAAGCGACAATTTCAGTTTTGGTTTCGGCTGGATACAACAGCGACTCATTGCCAGGATTATTTATTTGCGAAGTATAAAATTGATTTTCTTGCAGCAAAGAGTCACGAACTAACTTTAGCGCTGCGCTTTGGGATTGTGCAGCCGTCGGATCGAAACTTAAGAGGCGATCGCCTTTTTTTACTCTTTGCCCGTCAGCGACGTATATAGCCTTGACTACACCATTTACCGGGGATTGTACCTCTTTCACGGTTCCCGTCGGTTCTAGCTTGCCTGTAGCAGGGATTGCTTGCTCAATTTTGGCATAACACGCCCAAATAACCGCCCCAGTAGTTACAGTTAGTAGAGCAAATAAAATCAATCGCGACAAAATTGGCGTTTGTTGTAATATTACTGGGCGATCAAAAGGCTGATATTTGGGAGTATTTTCAACCGCCGATGTAGATGCTTTTTGCTTGGTTGTGACTAACTTAATAAGTGGCAATTTCTCTATTTCTGTGATCTGAGACGAGCGATTAAATCCGTTGCCGTTATTTGTAGTCATTTTTATTAACCTCTATTGAAAAAACTATTAATTTTATTCTATTTGAACAATTAATTGTTACTTGCTTCTTGCTGTTGATACAAGCAGTAATAACGCCCCTTCATTTCCATCAATTGCTCGTGGGTTCCTTGTTCTGCTATCGTCCCTGCATCCATCATGACAATTACGTCTGCATTGCGAATTGTTGCCAAGCGATGAGTAATAAAAAATACCGTTTTGTCTCTAAAAGCTGTAGCTAAATTTAAACAAACCGAGCGCTCGGTATTGTAATCTAAAGCACTGGTAGCTTCGTCTAATACCAAGAGTTTCGGGTTTTGTAATACCGTTCGGGCGATCGCAATTCGCTGTCTTTGTCCCCCCGATAAAGCCGCACCTCGTTCGCCTACTCTACTGTTATAACCTTGAGGCAAAGACATAATAAAATCGTGAGCAAAAGATACTTTCGCCGCCTCTATAATATCTTCAGAAGTTGCATCAGGATTGGTTAAAGCAATGTTTTCTTGTACCGTACCATCAAATAGTAAAGTATCTTGCAACACTACGCCGATTTGACTGCGTAAAGAATAAATTTCTACTTTGCTAATATCATAGCCATCTATCAAAATTCTGCCGCTATTTAGCTCGTACAAACGCGGTAAAATCTTGGCTAATGTACTTTTTCCTGCACCA
Source organism: Tatlockia sp. (assembly GCA_013698215.1). Taxonomy (GTDB): domain Bacteria; phylum Cyanobacteriota; class Cyanobacteriia; order Cyanobacteriales; family Chroococcidiopsidaceae; genus Aliterella. The sequence goes on from JACCVJ010000516.1 coordinate 1,590, forward strand.
CTAGAACCCACTACCCCGACAAATGTACCGGGGGAAACATCTAAGTTAATATTTGTAAGTTGTGGCGCTCCACTAGCTGCAAACCGAAAGGATACATTTTCGTACTTGACAGCGCCGCTAATTTCTGGAATGGGAATATTATTTCTCCCTGCTTGCTCAATTTCTGTAGGTGTATCGAGAATATCGCTAAGTCTTTCTAAAGATAAAGCGGTTTCTTGAAAGTTTTGCCACAGTTGAATTAGCCTTAATAACGGGCTTGTAGTATAACTTGCAATAATTCTAAAAGCTATTAGTTGTCCTAAAGTCAGTTGATTTTCTAATACTAAGTAAGCTCCAATCCATAGTAGCAATAAACCCGATAACTTATTTAAAAATCCACTAATTGAACTTGCAGTTGTTGAAGTTAAAACATTTTTAAACCCCGCACTTACATACCGAGCATAATATTCTTGCCATTGCCACCTTGAGCGCAATTCAATATTTTGGGCTTTAACCGTTTCAATCCCAGAAACTATTTCAACTAAATAAGATTGAGTTTGAGCATTGCGCTCGGCTTTTGTCCGCGATTGCTGTCTAATTATCGGAGCGGCGATTAAAGTTAAAATTGCAAATAAAGGTACAGTAGCTAACGCAACAAGCGTAAGTATCCAGCTATAAAATACCATGACAACAATATAGATAATCGAGAAAACTGCATCTAACACAACCGTTAAAGCGGTTCCGGTAAGAAACTGTCTAATATTCTCTAACTCATTAACGCGACTAGCTAATTCTCCCACTGGACGACGTTCAAAATAACGCAGAGGTAAGCGCAATAAATGGTCAATTACCTGTGCGCCCAAAGCCAAATCTATGCGATTGGTAGTATCAACAAATAAATTAGTTCTTAAATTTGTAATTATTGCTTCAAATATCGCTAAAACAACAACAAAACTTCCTAATACATTGAGAGTTTGGGCGCTATTTTGCCCAATTACAGTATCAATAATTACCTGAGTAATTAAAGGATTAGCTAAGGCAAATAGCTGAACAAAAAAGGAAGCAACAAATACTTCAATTAATACGCGGCGATAGCGGTAAAGAGAAGGTAAAAACCACGATAAACCAAAGCGTTGAGTTGGTGTATCTGCTGTAGGTTGCAGTAAAAGAACTTGTCCCGATTCGCCCCAAGACTCGATGAAAGTAGCAATTTTAAGGCGCGAAATACCAGTTTCAGGTACAGCCAAAACTACCTGGGTTTCACTAGCTTTATAGAGTAAAGCAAAAGAATCGCCCCAAGCAATAATTGCCGGAGTTGGCAAACGAGCGATCGCAATTGCTGGTATATCTACTAATTGAGCCTTAATGCTGATTAATTCTGCTACCGCACCGCACAATTGTAAAGAAATACTGCCATGACGTTCTAAAGAATTTGCCAAAGCTCGACGCACTATTTCTTGACGAAAAGGTAATCCCAAATACTGACTGAGCATTTGAAAACAAGCTACAGTAACGTTGAGAGCGCCTTTAGCCTGGACGTAAGGGTATTTGGTACGGTGACGTTTAAGTTCTACTTCGGGACGGTCGGGAGCGTAGGGAATATCTAAGGTAGCTAAGGAATTTTCTGTTGTTAGTTCTTGGTTTATAGAAGGAAGAATCCCAACTAAACGAGCAGTAGCCGCCGATACCTTAATATATTC
>JACCVJ010000534.1 GCA_013698215.1 Tatlockia sp.
AGTGCCTAAATAATAGTAGTAAGTTGAGGCGTTCAACGCCAGAGTAATAAATCCCTCTGGCAGACTAGAAACTCTAGCACTATCTGGTGCGCGGGAAATATAGTTTTCATTGCCAGGAAGTGCGTAATATCTACCCGATTCGTAGTTGTAACGGTCGAAATCGTTGGCAAATAAACTTACCGAGAATGTACTCAAAGGCACGAAGTAGTTAGGATAATACCCACCCCAGAAGTAGTCGTATCCATAGCCTACGTTCCCATAGTAGGAGTTATAGTAACGATTATCTTGGCGATCATCACGGGTTTCGTTTAAATAATTTTGCCAGTCTTCTCGGCGCTGGACTTTGAATTGCTGACGAGACTGAAGCACGTCGCGCAGGGTTTGCTGTGCTTCAGGGTTTTCTCGAATGTTTTGGCGAATTTCTTGAACTCGTTGTTGAAATTGGGGAGTTGCTTTGATTTCTTGAACTCGCTGTTGAAATTGCGGACTAGCTTTGATTTCTTGAACTCGTTGCTGAAATTGGGGAGTTGCTTTGATTTCTTGAACTCGTTGTTGAAATTGGGAGTTTTGTCGGAATTCTTGAACTCGTTGTTGAAATTGGGGAGTTGCCTTAATTTCTTGAACTCGTTGTTGAAATTGCTCTACTCGTGGGGCTTGTATAGCTTCGTTTTGACCACTACGTTGCACGCCAAAGTTTCTAGGAGCTACATTATCTCTCCGTTGAAAAGAGCCTGCGCCCCCTCTAGGTCTAGCTACAGACATTTCACAAATCGAGATCCCAACAACCGTTGCGATCGCAATTGATAAGGTTTGAGTAAAACGTTTTGACTGAGTTCGCACTTTCATAAATATCAGCCTCAAACGATAACCTCGTTGATTAGTAGCTGCTATTTTTATACTAATATATTTTTTTTGAGGTTAACAATCAATAAAAAGGTATAAATTTATGCTGTTATTTTAATTAGCTTAGGCATTTCTACTAAGGTTACAGCTTTACATACGGGCTAAAATTGATAGTTAGGCGATCGCGTTGATTGGTTTTACTGGCGCAATAGATTTAATTGCGAACTTAAATATTTTCCCCATTCGGCGGCTAGGGGTATTTCGGTAAAAGGAACCCGCACGGGCGGCGCTGATCGAGCAAAACTAAACTCTAAAGCTATTTTTCGCCCTTTAATCGGTGGAGACTCCATCTCTACTAGGCGATCGTCAACCACTAAATTAATTGCTTGGACATCATTTAATAAAAATGTAGATTGGTTAATTATTGCTTGTCTAGTCGGTTTTCCCCAGGTCAAATCGTTACCTTTTTTAGCAAGTACAGCGTAAATATCGTACTTAGATTTTTCAAACTCAGCATCCGCCGCCCATCGCCGATAAGTTTCAACTTTTTGGTATTCGTTCCAGCCTAAGCCAGCCAACCAAACAAATACCAATAATAAAGATAACCAGATTAAACCGCGTTCCATTTAGTTTCCTTGCTTGAAATTATAAAGTTGTGGTGAGTATCTCAAAAAATCATCCCAAATAAAGAGCCTATAGGTTATTTTGTCAGTACGATAGTGCCACTAATAAATTGCTATGAAAAGGGTTTTACTGCTGTGCTTGTTTCTAGTTGGGATAAGTTTCGCCCTATTTAATTTTAAAGGGCTGGCAAATCAGGGCAAATTTGACTCAATTGTGGTAGATTTTCGAGAAGATATACCCGCAACAGAAATTAACGAGAAAATAAACGCGATTTCTAGCAAATTTAATTTTATACCGCAACTCAACAGCGCTTTTTCGGTGAGTGATCGCGTGTATGTAATCAAAGGCGATCGCAATACGCTAAAAAGTTTAAAGAAGTCTAATTTAACCAAAGCAACCGAATACATCGAACCAAACTATATTTACACAGCTTTAGTTGCTCCCAATGACCCCGACTATAGCAAACAGTGGAACCTGCGTAGTATCAACATCGAATCTGCCTGGAGCGAAACCAAAGGCAAAGATATTACTGTTGCCGTGATTGATACCGGAATTAGCCGCGTACCAGACTTAAAAGACACAACTTTTGTCGATGGCTACGACTTTGTAAACGATCGCATTCTTGCCGACGATGACAACGGACACGGTACGCACGTAGCCGGAACGGTTGCCCAATCTACCAACAACGGCTATGGTGTCGCGGGAATAGCTTACGAAGCAAGTTTAATGCCTTTAAAAGTATTAAGTAGTTACGGCGGCGGAACTGTTGCCGATATTGCCGAAGCAATTAAATTTGCCGCCGATCATGGCGCGGATGTAATTAATATGAGTTTGGGTGGCGGTGGTGAAAGTCAAATCATGAAGGAAGCCATAGATTACGCCTATGGTAAAGGTGTGGTAATTGTGGCGGCGGCGGGAAATGAAAATCAAAACTCCGCTTCTTACCCCGCTCGTTACCCCCACGTGATCTCCGTAGCCGCCTACGATGCAGCTAGTGAAAAAGCTCCCTACTCAAACTTTGGCGCGGGGGTAGATATTTCTGCCCCTGGGGGTAGTGATGCAGGAAAGATTTTACAAGATACTATCGACCCAGAAACGGGCGTAGCATCAATTCAAGGATTTCAAGGTACAAGTATGGCAGCACCTCACGTAGCGGGGGTTGCAGCGTTAATTAGAGCCTCTGGGGTGACTCAACCAGAGGAAGTCTTAGAAGTCTTACAAAAGTCTTCAAGAGTAATTCAAGAAGACGGTTTAAACTATTACGGCGCAGGACAATTAGATGCCGCCGCCGCCGTCAAACTAGCTCAAGCCGGAAAAATTAGCTTTCCTCACTTCTTTCGCTGGTTGAGAGAGAATGGCTACCTTAATTTGCGATTTTGGATTGATGGTGGAGCGATCGCACTTTTACCTAAAATTGCCATGGTACTCGGTTCTTACTTGCTGGCATGGTTTTTAGGCGCTTACTTTCCCTTTGCTTGGAGTTGGGCGTTGAGTAGCGGTTTAATTGCTGGAAGTTCGGGTTTATTTTTCCTGCGTGGTATCTATATCTACGATTTGCCTCAATGGCCATTGCGCCTGTTGGGTAGCTCAATTCCCGAATTAGGCAACGCTTTAGCAGGCAATAGTGTCCTCAATCCTTTGTTTGCTAGTGCTTTAATTCCCGTCGCCTTAATTGCTTTATTTCTTGGTCATCCTAGCTGGAAATGGTTTGCAATTGGTACATCTTTAGGAGTTGCTAGTTGCTTGCTTGTCAGCGCGGTAGTTACGCCCGATATTTGGTGGTTAGGTGAAGGGTTAATTGCCCGTACTTTCTTAATTAGTAACGCGGCTCTTTGTTATGGATTAGCATGGTTAGCGATGAAAGGTGAAACGAAAACAGCATGAGTATTAATGTCACGGGAACAATTGAACGCAAAGAAATGGGTACGGGTACTTGGGCATTAATTGCCGATAATGGTACTACCTACGAAATTTTTAGAGGCGCGAGTAAAGACTTACTCAAACCTGGACAAAAAGTAAGAGTTGTGGGACAGGTTAAAGAAGATATCATGACTCTAGCCATGATTGGCCCTGTCCTAGAAGTTCAATCTTTTGATGTAATTAGTTAGGACTTGCTAAGACGGCTTGTAACTTACTTCTAAATTCACCTTTGGGATGACCGCCTTTTACTTCCCCTAAAATCTGAAATTCGCCTTCAGGAGAATCGCAGACAAGGTAAGTCGGCCATCCCATTTCGGCTTTATCAGGGTATTGACTAAGTAAAATTTTGCGATATTTGCGGTAAGTTGCCGTATCTTGCATTTTGACATCAACAAATTGCAAGCCCAATTCCTCGCTAACTTTTTGGTCGTAGAAAGACATTTTGTGGCAGATTCCGCAGTCTTGGGAAGAAAATTTAATTAGCGATCGCCCCATAATTTTTACTCCATCATCTAAATGTTTATCTATTTTACCTCTGGTGCGATCGCACAATTAGTCGATTTTAAAGTAGACGAAGGCGGCACTAGCGCCACTACATGAGGCACGGGACGCGGAGTGTAGCCTACTAAAGATTCACCTTTATATGCTAAAGAAGTGCTTGCGCCCGAATCGAGCATTACCGCATCCCGCAATCCGGCTTTAACTAAAACCTTTCCTAAAGATACCGAATCAATCGGATCGTTAGCTACACCTACTGTTGGTTGTCCGGCTTGATTAATACCCCAAAAAGCCCGATGGCGAATTGCATCGTAATCAAATAAACTACCAAAAGTTTCCGCGCTTTGGGGTTGGTTGTCTTTAACTAACCAAGCGGCGGCGACAAAAGCATCAGTAACATTTGACATTGCTGCTTCTACCCCCTCTAAAGTATTGTGCTTGAGCGGATCGAAACTAATAAATTTAGCCGATTGCGGACCGATCAATACCAAAGGTCGCCCAGTTAGTTTAGACATTTCACCGCGATAACCAGGGATAAATTTGTTATTTACTTGGCTCAATACTGGCCCGATCATGACGTTTGAATCTAAATATTTTAAGGAGAAAAACCCACCATCAACGGCGGCTACAGCTTCAGTTCCTGCTAAAATTTCTGGTACTTGGTAGCGGCTTTTGGCGTGGATAGTAACGGGTTTACCGCCAGAAATTAGCGTTATGTCGGTTTCGTCAACAGTTGTTTTATTAACTTGAACTTCGGCAGAAAAGTCAAAGCCACCACTCCAAAAATTAGGTAGTTTTGCTCCTCCCCAAGCTTGAGAAATTGGGCCTGCTTCTCCTTGTGCTAACCTTGATTGTCCAAACCGGGCGATCGCCAGCATACTTTCTGATTCCCCTGCAAAGCGCTCGTCAGTATCGCTCATAGTTAGCGCCGAAAGATACCCAGCTTTTTCGACAACCTTTGCTACTCTTTGGTCATACTTTCCTTCAGGATAGGTAAAGTAACGAATATCAATCCCTAATTGGGCTTCGAGTATTTGTTTTGATTGCTCGATCTCCATTTTTAATTGCTCGTCACTCAACAATCTTAAGTCTTTGGGGTGAGTGACGCTGTGAGATGCGATCGTTACTAAAGGATTGGCTGCCATTTCTTTTAGCTGTTCCCAACTTACATGAGTTCTGCCCGTATTCTTGCCCATGTTCGATGTATAAACCGAGAAAACTGCTGGATAGCCGTACTTTTTCAGCAAAGGATAAACATACTCGTAATGACCTCCATAACCATCATCAAAAGTCAATACTATGGGCTTTTCTGGTAAGGGTAAGCCCGTGCGTAGATGGGTTACTAGCTGGTCGTAACTAATTGGCGTTAAACCTTGTTCTTTAATGAGTTGAAAATGCTGTTCGAGTTCTTTAACAGTGACATCAAAAAATACTTCTTTTTCTGGCAATATATCGTGGTACATAAATACCGGAACTTTTGCCAAGATTGCGCGATCGTTAATTTTGGGCCAAGCACTGGGATTAAAATAAGCTGCTAGTTGCGGCGCTAAGTTGTGATTCATTGTCTGGAAAATTGTTTCCACTTCTCCCACCGAACTAGCTACTTGAACAAGCTTGTTGAGAGCATTATTTACACCAACTTTGCCAGAATTAAACTCATCTTTACAAGTAATTTCCCCAGATTTTTCTTGTAAATCTACTGCTAAGGAATTAGCTTGAACTATAGGAAGTAATAATAGAGCTAAGAATA
>JACCVJ010000561.1 GCA_013698215.1 Tatlockia sp.
GCCTTGGCATTGGCAACCAATGCGTTAAATAAGGTAGATTTTCCGACGTTAGGTAGTCCAACAATTCCGGCTTTGAGCATGATACTTTTTCTTTTCTGTACTATTGCCAGGATATCAAAACTACACGGTACTATATATTTTGCGCGATCGCACAAGCGCATCCAGGACTTCGCCCTAGCCGAAAATGAGGTTGTTTGACTAGAGGGGTGTGTAAACTACTTTATTTGGAGATCCCCTAGCCCCCCTTGAAAAAAGGGGGGAGAATATTAAAGCTAAGAAAGCTGGGAATTTAAGAGTTATCAACTTTTATTTCTAGCTTTAAGTAGTTACGTTTTTAAAGAATAGACAGCGCGATCGCAGCAACTGAGATAAGATTGTATTTCAATTCTTTTACTGAAATAGTGTTGAATCAGGATAAAACCCCCCTTTTAGACGCGCTTAAAAAGTACACCCGCAGCAATCATGCGGCTTTTTATACGCCAGGACACAAGCGGGGACAAGGCATTTCACCCCAATTAATCGATTGCTTTGGTTCTGAAGTTTTTAAATTTGATTTGCCAGAATTACCAGACATAGGCAGCTTATTTGATTCCCAAGGTGTAATTCAATCGGCGCAAGAATACGCCGCCGCAGCTTTTGGAGCAGATTATACCTGTTTTTTAGTTAATGGCTCTACTTGTGGAATTGTGGTGGCAATTCTAGCTACTTGTGGTACAGGGGATAAAATAATTTTGCCGCGTAACGTACATCAATCGGCGATCTCTGGATTGATTCTTTCCGGTGCTACTCCCATTTTTGTTAATCCCGAATACGATCCGGTATTAGATATTGCTCATAGCATCACTTTGGAAGGGGTAGAATCCGCTTTAAAGCAACATTCCGATGTAAAAGCGGTGATGATGGTGTACCCGACTTATTTTGGCGTTTGTGGGGATGTAAAAGCCGTCGCCCATCTAACTCACAAGTACAATATTCCTCTATTGGTAGACGAAGCACACGGAGCGCATTTTGCTTTTCATCCTGACTTTCCTATTCCAGCATTAAAAGCGGGTGCAGACTTAAGCATTCAATCGACTCATAAAACTCTAGGCGCTTTAACTCAAGCTTCTATGCTGCACGTCCAAGGTGACAGGATTAATAGAGACAGATTAACCAAATCCTTAGAGTTAGTCCAATCTAGCAGCCCTAGTAGTTTACTTTTAGCTTCTTTAGATGCCGCACGTCAGCAGATGGCTGTAAACGGCAAACAATTAATGTCTCGCACCTTGCAATTAGCCGAGAGTGCGAGAAATCAAATAAGCCAAATTCCCGGCTTATCGGTTTTAGAACTTACAATTGCTACACCTGGATTTGTGGCTTTAGATCAAACCCGTCTAACTGTAAACGTTTCCGGCTTGGGAATAACGGGATTTGCAGCAGATGAAATATTAGTTGATGACGATGTAATTGCTGAATTACCTTCTCTGCAAAATCTGACATTTATCATTAGTTTGGGGAATACTGACGCAGATATAGAGCAATTAGTGCAAGCTTTGAAAACTCTTGCTACTAAGCATAAACAAATAATGGAAGCGGTGAAGCCCTGGGTGGGCGCAAATGCGATCGCACCATTCAATCACGAATTAAAATTAGCCCTCACACCACGTCAGGCATTTTACGCAATTGCCGAAACTTTACCCATAGAACAAACGTGCGATAGTGCAAGCGCGCCCGGTAACGGGCTTCGCCTTTGCGCTGAATTAGTCTGTCCTTATCCCCCAGGAATTCCAGTTTTAATCCCTGGAGAAATAGTTACAACTGAAGCAATTATTTATCTGCAAAAAATTCAAAGTTTGGGTGGATATATTAGCGGGTGCGCCGACTCTAGCCTTAAAACTTTAAAAGTAATCTTAGAGGATGTTTGAAAAGTCAAAGGCAGTAAAAAATCATGCAAGTCGTCTAACAATGATCCGAATCATCGCCAGATAAATAAAAGTTTCGGAAGGTTGGGGTAATTACTCATACTCTTTACTAAGTCGGCGACACCAGTTGAGCCAACCGAAAGTACGCTCAACGACCCAGCGTTTTGGCAGCAAAACAAATCCCTTGTGTTGTTGATCGCGCAAAACAACTTGTACAATCCAACGACAAAAATCCATGAGCCAGCGTCTAAATGGTTCCCCATCATAACCGCCATCAACCCAAATCGGATGTAGCCGAGACACCCTAGCTCCCATCTGCTGGATTAGTCCTAACA
>JACCVJ010000097.1 GCA_013698215.1 Tatlockia sp.
CGTAGTCGCGGTTTTAACAGCCGAAAACTTTTCAGACATCCTCTTAGATAACGGTGCTTCCATAAAACCAAACGCTATATCTGTAGCTAGACTTTAAAGAATTAATATTACTATTTCAAAGATTAAACTCAAAAAAATTAGCCATTCGTCTGTTTTAACCGATTGTGCATCCATAATCCCCAATCTTGGGTTGCTTAATGATTAAGAATTTCTCAGATGACAATGCTACGGAGCGATCGCCTGATTTGGTAGTAGAAATCAATGCTTAAGCGATATCTACTTAGTGTTACTCAAGTCTGCATCATCAAGTTTTCACTACTTAATTTCCCAGCTAACGTATAAGTCAAGCCGCAGACGCGGCAATTCGTAATTACTAATTCGCGCATTCGTAATTACGAATTAGTAGGGGCTTGAACCCACTACTAATTGAAGCCTGCTAAATCAAAGAATTAGTAGGGGCATGTACCCGTTTAAATTACGAATTATCAAAGGTCAAATTTGCTATTTCTAAGATATCCTCTCACTTCAACTTGGCTAAAGACGGAGTGATGGTGTAAGTATTTCCACTGACAAAATAGTTTTAGTTGGAAAATAAAGCAGTGGAAATAAGGAGGTGTTCGACAACAAAAACCGATAAAACATTGATATATATTTCGATTAAAAAAGAGAAATAAAGGAGTCTAAAAATTAATGTCTGAAACAACTTTTGCTCGCCCAGAATTGGGAGAAATGAGCAGCATTGTATGCTTCAAGGCACTTGTGACTGGTACTGAAAAAGCTTTGGGAGAGAAGGCTGCTGCTATTGCCCTGATCGCCGCTGGTCGCGATCGCGGTAAGCAATTAGCTAGTCAATTGGAATTAAAAAACTTATCGATTGCTGAAGCTACTCCGAAAATACAAGCAGCATTGGGTACACAAGGAACTCGTTTGTGCGCGATCGACAAAATTGAAGAAGTTGGCAACACCATCAAAGTTTACTGTCGCGAAACTATATGTTCGGCTGGCGAAGTTCAAGATTCTCCTCGTCTGCTTACTTATACTCTAGGTGCGATTCAAGGTGCTTTGGAGGAAATGACTGGTAAGCGTTTGCGGGGTAAACAAACTGAGTCTGTTCTGCGCGGCGGCACTCATGATGTGATTGTGTTTGAACCTCTAACTGCATAATCTAGTAATTTTTCCAGTGGTAATTGCGAACAATTACCACCATTCAAGCTAAATATTTTCTCTCGTCAACTAAGTTTTTAATCAGGATAATCAGTCATGGCAATTAACGTACAAAAATTAACCGGCGTGCTGCAAAATTTTGTTTCTAGCAGCAGTGACGTTCAAGGAGCCGCCGTAGTTACCCCCGATGGTCTATCTTTGGCTTCAGTACTCCCAGGAGAAATGGACGAAGAGCGAGTCTCGGCGATGTCAGCAGCTATGCTTTCTTTGGGAGAAAGAATCGGTCAAGAACTTGCCAGAGGCTCAATTGAGCGCATTTTCGTTGATGGTAATGATGGCTATGGCGTTTTGACTAGCTGCGGTGCAGATGCAGTGTTCTTGGTGCTAGCTAATAAAACAGCAAAGCAGGGTGTTTTGATGTTGGAAATCAAGCAAGCCCTCAACGACCTTAAACCAACTCTAATGTAGTTTGTTATCAGTTATATCAAGTCCGATTTAAGCAATATCATTTCTAAAGGTGCGGTTTGAGCGATCATTCAACCTGCACCAAAGTCAAAACCCGCCTTTATGCAAATTTTGATATTAACGGACTTGAGTTGTGCAATTAACAAAACTAAAGTTTGGGTTGGGTAAAGATTTTAACTAAAAACTTATGGAAATAATGCGCGTAGTTATCACAGGACCAGTAGGAGCAGGAAAGTCCACTTTTATTCGTTCTATTAGCGAAATCGAAGTGGTTGATACTGACTGTCGTGCTACTGAATTGGAAACGACCGAACTCAAGCAAAACACCACTGTAGCTTTTGATTTTGGTCGCCTGCAATTTTGTCCGGACATGGCACTTCATATTTATGGTACGCCAGGACAAGAACGATTCGACTTTATGTGGGACATTCTAATCGATCGGGCGCACGCTTACATTCTACTAGTTGCTGCCAATCGTCCTCAGCAATTTCGTCAAGCCAGACGGATTATTAGCTTTATGAATCAAAGAGTTGACTTGCCAATGATTATTGGCTTAACCCACAGCGATTTACCAGAAGCTTGGGCAACAGAAGATGTCATGTCCGCTCTTGGCTACACTGACTTGAACCATCAACCACCAGTTGTTACTGTTAACCCCAACGAGCAGTCCTCTGTCATCGAGACAGCGATCGCGCTGATTGAGCAATTAACACCAACCGAGCCAACGGTATAAACGTTAGCTCATTTGTCTTTCAATCTTTCAATAAGCATAAGAGAACTAACTATGTCCATGACAGGTTACCTTTCAGAATTTACCTTGTCAGAACTGTTTCAGTTGATGGCAGAAGGTAACAAAAGCGGTCTACTGACCATTGGCGACTCTAAAATTCCTCATGCCCTTAATTGTCACAAATACTATATTTGGTTTAATCAAGGGCAAATCATTGCGGCTGCTAATTCTTTAGATAATCGAGGTTTAATTTCCTTGATAGAGCAGCGTGGTTGGTTGAACGGTCAGCTAGACATCATTCCCACAATCGCAAATCGGCAGATACCTTTAGGTTTGTCACTCAAATCAGAAAACTTGTTGCAAGCAGAACAGTTAAAGCTACTGTTTCAAGTGCAAGTGATGCAGCCGATTACAGAGTTATTTACTTGGAAGAAAGGGTGGTTTGACTTCAAAAAACAAACTAATTTCCCTACAGCAGAAATGACTGGCTTAACCCGTTCGGCAACTGAAGTTCTCTTAGCTGGGTTGCGGAGTTTGCGAGATTGGTCGGCGTTAGAAGAAAAATTACCCGCTCCTAATTCGGGATTGATTAGCCTGATGCCGGGGAAACCGCAACTACAACTCGATTCAGCCGAAGGGCGTGTCTGGAAATTTGCTCAAGGTCAAGTTTCAATTAAAGATATAGCTAAGAGATTAAATACGTCAGTTAAAAGCGTTCAGCAGATTGCCCTGCGGTTAATCTTGGCTAATTTGGCCCAAGAAGCAGCAGTTGTTGAGCCTGCCAATCTTGCGGTTGGTAGCGATCGCCCCCAAACCTCACTAGATTCTTTTAGTCGCGGTGCTGCTAGTGTCACTCTAGTCAAACAAAACGTTTCCCAAACTTCCCAGCCGCCAGCTTTGGCAAATAATAGTGTTTACAGACGCACTGAACTAGCCACTCAGGTTGCAACTTCAAAACCAATTGCCTCAAAACCAGCCCCTAGCCAAAGTTATTTCCAAAACTTGGTCGCTTTTCTTCGTAATCAGAATTCGTAGGTCATTGATTTTACATCCTTGACTTACTTGTACTTACTCCTCACACTTTTGCAAGCAGTCTAATATGGTTCTCTAACGACTTCGAGAAGACAATGTGTTTTGCACTAATGCAAAAAGTTGAGCAATTTAGTAAATCTACTCAAGGATTTTTGGCTGATGCAACAATCAAATTTACCAAGTTTTCCACTAAGCGATCGCGTTCCATCGGCATAATGTCTTTACCCTGTAGCATCTCTTGCACAATCAGAAAATGCACCAGAGTACCTATAAAAATTCTTGCCGTTGCTTCAGGATCGGACAAATTAAGTTGATAACAGGACGTAAAGTATTGACGCAGCGTGTTGAAAGCTGTCTGCTCGATGTTGCGCACAAAAGCACGGGCTAACTTAGGAAATCGCCCAGATTCGCCCAAAATCACGCGCATAAAATTGAGAAACTGAGGATCGTTCATCCCTGTATCTAACACCCGATTGGCTAATGCGTGCAGAACAATCGCTGGATCTGCTTGCAGCATTTCATCACCCCCCGATCCAAACATCGCGCGAAACTTTCCCTCCACTAAGCGCCGGATTAAAGCGTTAAATAAGCCTTCTTTGTCCTGAAAATGGCTGTAAACTGTTGCTTTTGATACTCCTGCGGAAGTTGCCACTCGATCCATACTCGTTGCTGCGTAGCCGTGAGTCAAAAACTCTTGCATTCCCCCAGCTAAAATTGCGGCGGCTTTCTCTGGCGACAATTGGCGCTCTGTGGGTGTGGGGTTTGTCTCTCCCATTTTTGTATATATTTTCCTTTGGGCTAATATGTCAAGCTTGACATTACTATACTAAGCGGTTTAGTTTAATCATATATAGACTGAACTGTTTAGTTTAGTAGGCATTGATAATGCGAAATGCAACCGTTCAAGAAAGTCTAGCTCCCAAACGCAAGTCTCATGGAAGAGCGATCGCTATAGCTGCGTTTTGTATCGGTAGCGGGGCGCTGGGATTGTGGCGATTTCAGTCAACTCCAGCACCACAAACTGAAATTGTTAGCGAACCAGCAATTAAAACTATTACAGCCTTGGGGCGATTGCAGCCAAAGGGAGAAGTAATAAAACTTTCTGCACCACAGTCTAATAGTGGAAACCGTGTTGATCGCTTGTTGGTACAAGAAGGAAGCAGCGTCAAAGTAGGACAAGTAATTGCCATCTTGGATAATCGCGACTTTCTCCAAGCCGCTTTAGATGAGGCACAAAAAGATGTAGCGGTAGCCCAAGCAAAACTTGCCATTACCCAAGCTGGGGCAAAAAAAGGTGAAATCGCCGCACAACAGGCAGAGATCGACCGCTTAGCAGCCCAGCAACAGGGCGATATAAATTCGCAAATAGCAAAAATTGCCCGATTAGCCGCCGAAATGAATAATGCCCAAACTGAGTATCAAAGATACCAATCGCTCTATCAAAATGGGGCAATCTCCGCCTCTGATCGAGACTCTAGGCGTTTAACTTTAGAAACAGCACAAAAAAGCCTCCAAGAAGCCCAAGCAGAACTCAAGCGGACAAAATCGACGCTCCCCTCAGAACTTAATGCCGCGAGGGCAAATCTAAATAAAATTGCTGAAGTGCGTCCGGTTGATGTGGCTTACGATCGCGCCGAAGTTGATAAAGCAATTGCGGCTAGAAACCAAGCAAAAGCCGAATTAGAACAAGCATATGTGCGATCGCCCGTTAATGGAGAGGTGTTATACATTCATACTCGTGCGGGGGAAGTTGTTGCTAATGACGGCATTGTAGAACTAGGACAAACCGGGCAGATGGAAGCGATCGCTGAAGTTTATCAAAGTGATGTCAGTAAAATCCGTATAGGGCAAAAAGCGCGAGTGTCGAGCGATTCCTTGCCGGGGCAATTGTCTGGAACTGTTACCAAAATAGGTTCCCAAGTACGAAGACAAACTGTTATCAACACCGACCCTAGCACCAATATTGACGCAAGAGTAGTTGAAGTCCACGTAGCCTTAGATGAAACATCAAGTCAGACAGCAAAGTTCACCAACTTGCAAGTAAAGGTGGTAATTAAGCCATGATGCAACAACTACAACGGCGCACACCCCTGGGATGGCTGCAACTAAGTCATGAGAAAGGGCGGTTATTGGTAGCACTTTCTGGCATTGCCTTTGCAGATATCTTGATGTTTATGCAGCTAGGTTTTCAAAATGCCTTGTACGATAGCAACACTCGTCTCAATCGTTCCTTGCAGACTGACATAGTATTAGTCAGTCCCCAGGCGCGGAATATGCAGAACTTATCTACGTTTTCTCGGCGGCGGCTATATCAAGCAATGGATATTCCAGGCGTAGAAGCAGCAGAGCCTTTTTACACCAATACGATTGTCTGGAAGAACCCAAAAACGCGGCGAGAAGCTACAGTGCAATTAATCGGCTTTAATCCCGATCGTTCGGCGTTCAACTTGCCTGAAGTAAATCAGCAATTGAACAAACTGAAACTGCCCGATACAGTAATATTTGATCGCGGTAGTCGCGGCGATTATAAACAAACGCTCCTGGCTATAGATACCAACGCTCAAACCGTAACAACCGAAGTAGAACGGCGCACAATAACCGTAGCGGGTTTATTTACCTTGGGCGCTTCCTTTGGCGCTGATGGGACGTTAATGACTAGCGACCAGAACTTTTTGTTGCTGTTTCCCCGGCGTGAGGCGGCAAGCATTAGTTTGGGTTTAGTATATTTGACTCCTGGTGCGGACACACAACAGGTAGCAAAGATCATGCGATCGCACCTGCCTAACGATGTGCGGGTAATGACTCACTCAGAATTTATTAAATTTGAAGAAAATTATTGGAAAAGTACAAGTCCGATTGGCTTTATCTTTGGTTTGGGAACGGCAATGGCTTTTGTCGTTGGTGTAGTAATTGTCTATCAAGTGCTATCAACAGATGTCAATACTCACCTCAAAGAATATGCCACCTTCAAAGCAATGGGTTACGACAATGCGTATCTCCTGAGTGTGGTATTTGAAGAAGCGGTAATTCTAGCAGTTTTGGGCTTTATTCCTGGTGCGATCTTGCCTGTAGGACTTTATGCCCTAGCTGCTAAAGCGACGGCTTTACCAATTTATATGACGGCTTTGCGGGCAATTATTGTGCTACTTCTAACTTTGATTATGTGTGGAATGTCGGGAGAACTCGCTACCCGTAAACTACAAAGCGCCGATCCTGCTGATATGTTTTAGGTTTTTACTATGTCTTTGCCTGCTATTATTGTCCGCAACTTAGATCATTACTTTGGTCAAGGTCAATTGCAAAAACAAGTTCTCTACGAGATTAATCTAGAAATTAATAGTGGCGAAATCGTGATTATGACAGGTCCTTCTGGTTCTGGTAAAACAACTTTGCTGACTTTAATCGGCGGATTGCGATCGGCTCAATTTGGTAGTTTACAAGTGTTAGGACAAGAACTTGTAGGTGAAAAAGCAAGGCAACTCACCCAAGCGCGTCGCCATCATGGATATATTTTTCAGGCGCATAATTTGCACAGTAGTCTTACTGCCCTGCAAAATGTCAAGATGGGGCTAGAACTCCACCAAGATATTTCAATTGCCGAAATGCAAGTCCGCGCTGCCGAAATGCTTACTGAAGTGGGACTAGAAGAACGGATTAATTATTACCCAGACGATCTATCGGGCGGACAAAAACAGCGAGTGGCGATCGCCCGGGCTTTAGTTAGTCATCCTCAACTTGTTCTAGCTGATGAACCTACCGCTGCACTAGATAGTAAATCTGGGCGCGACGTGGTTAATTTAATGCAAAAGCTGGCTAGGGAACAAGGTTGCACAATCTTATTAGTTACCCATGACAATCGCATTTTAGATATTGCCGATCGCATTATCGATCTAGAGGATGGTAGGTTGATTGATCGTCCTACTGCTTTGTCTTCTGTTGCCTAATTTAAGTTAATTCCGCTTCATTTGGTGCTGGTAAATTCGGTGCAGATGCGATCGCGCTTTTCATTTCTTTTTCTTGCTTCAATATGCTCCACAAATGCACGATCGCAAGTAATATTGCTCCCGCCGATAGCAAGTAACTATGAATAGTGTAAAGATGCTCTACAGTAGTTGTATTTAACGCGCCACCACCAACTAATACATCTCGTAAAGTT
>JACCVJ010000581.1 GCA_013698215.1 Tatlockia sp.
TAAGGGCGATTTAAGCGGTTGGCTGCGTCGTGAAGGGCGATTAGACGTAATCGAGGAAATGCTAGATTGGGTTAGCCCTAGATTGGGGATTAAATTTAATATGTTGGGTACAGAGTTGCAATTGTACCGACCTGATGGCGAAAAATTTGCTACTTATGTAGAACTAGCAACTTCAAGAGAGCAAGAAAAACTTGCCAAAGAACAAGCCCAGCAGGAGTTAGAACAGTCGCAGCAGCAGTTAGAACAGTCGCAGCAACAGTTAGAACAAGAAAAAGTGCGATCGCAGCAATTAGCAGCTAAACTCCGCGAACTGGGCATTAATCCCGACTAATTGTAGTAAAAACAGAGGAAATTATGGGCAGATTAAATCCTTACACGCTCCAAATGCAGATTACCCGGATGTTTGAACAAGGGCAATCATTATTTGCGACTACAAAAGTCCAAGATTGGCTTAAAGAACGCAATCATAACCCAGCCGATTATGACATTAAATTTGTGCAAAAACCTGCTCCCCCAGGCTCGCAAGAGGTAATGGTTGTAGAAGTTCAGTTAAGTCGCCGTGATGGACAACCTGTAGATCCTTGGTTGCAAGAACAAGCAAACCTTCATGCTTAACTCGCTCCTGCATATAGCTTTTCGATTTTTCGATCTTTACTTCGCGTCTTCGCAGACTAGCTTTGGAGGTGATGTGGATGCAGCGATTACGAGGTTTATCTTTAAATTATATTTTGGCAGGAGTAGGAATCCTGCTGGTAGCGATCGCTTTCATTCGCGCTCCATTTATTCCGCAGCAAGCTGAACAGGATTACCAGCAGAAAATGCAAAAGGAGTTTGAACGGGCAGGACATAGTTCGATCGAGATCGAGCCTGGAGAACCGATTTTCTACCAACAGGTCAGCGCCAATTCTCGAATGCTTCAAAATGGTTATCTAGGAGCAACTGGCATCGTTATGTTGGCGGCTGGAGCTTTTGGCGCAGTTCTTTCTCACCATAAATAAATGTAATTCTTAGGCAAAAACTCTAATGGTTATTGAGCAATCTTCTAATAAAGTAAATTACTGGTACAAACGAGTATTTGCTTGGTTGATGGCAAATGGGACGGCGGAGTATGAAAAGAAAATAAGCGATCGCAAACAAGCTTTATTTACGGACTTACACGGCACTATATTAGAAATTGGTGCTGGTACAGGCGCTAACGCCCCTTATTATCCCACCGATATTCGCTGGATTGGAGTTGAACCTAATCCGTTTATGCACTCTTATTTGCAGAAAACCGCCGAAAAATTAGGCTTAAATGTTGAGATTCAAACAAACTCAGCCGAAAACATAGATGCACTCGATAACAGTATCGATACTGTTGTCAGTACCTTGGTTTTGTGTTCTGTACCTAACTTAGATAAGACGTTAGAGGAAGTTTTAAGAGTCCTAAAACCCGGAGGACGCTTTTTGTTTATCGAACACGTTGCTGCGCCAAAAGGTACTTTTTTGCGCCAGGTACAAAATACAGTTAAGCCCGTTTGGAATATTATTGGCGATGGTTGCAATCCCAATCGAGAAACGGGGTTAGTTATCAAAAATGCTGGGTTTGCAATGGTTAATTATCAAGATTTTCAAGCGCCAGTTCCCCTTGTCACCCCACATATTATTGGCGTAGCAACTAAAGCTAGTTAAAAAGACTTGCTCATCTGCAACCCTACTATTGTTCCCCCTTCGTTATCGCTACCAATAATCGGAAACAAAATTAGTCCGTTAGATTGACTCAGTTCTAACTTAGCAATGCCGTAACCAATGGCTGCACCCGCTAATACTTCCGTCCAACGGTGGCGATTGAGATTTACGCGCGAATAAGCGATCGCACTTGCCCCAGCATACCAAAGCAACGTATATTTTGGCTGAAACTCGCTTTGCATTGTCGCTACCGTAAAAGCTAATGTCGCATGACAACTAGGAAAACTATCACGGGTATCAGAATCGGGACGCTTGACATCGGTTACAGCCTTTAATCCTTCACACACAAGTAAGCTCGTACCAAGGGAATCTACTACCCTTAAAGAATGATTTTTACCATTTTTGCCATCTAATAGCAAAGGTAAAACTGCGCCCGTTCCTAGGTAGATAATCGTGCCTTCATCAGAAATAAATTGAGATACATCTTGGTCAA
>JACCVJ010000591.1 GCA_013698215.1 Tatlockia sp.
TTAAGCGAAGAGCAGGTAAATCAAGTCATTGACGGAGTACAAGGTTCGATTCGTAACATTATCAAGAGTCCTAGACGTTTAGCCGCTAGGACTGGGCAAAGAGTTCAAACTTTTCAAACCAATGTGGAAGATTACTTGCGAAATACGGGCAAAGATGAACTTAATCCTGAAAGTATTAAACGCGATTTGCAGCTATTAATTCACGATCCAAGAGCCGGGGTAGAAAGTTTTAGCGACAGATTAGCTCATTTTGACCGCGATACAGTAGTTACTTTGCTGCAAGCGCGGGGCGATATGTCGGAGGAAGAAGCGGCGCGGATTGTCGATCAAGTTCTCGCTGTACGCGAACAATTTGTTGAGCAAGTTAGAGCGGTACAACGGCGAATTCAAGATACGATTGATGGCGTATTTGGTCAAGTTCGCCATTACCTTAATGCTCTTGACCGTCCCGAACTTAACTATGATGGCATCAAACGCGATGTCCGTCAGTTATTTGACGATCCTCAAGCGGGTTTTGACTCAATTCGCGATCGCCTAGGTTCGTTTAACCGCGATACTCTAGTTGCTGTGATGAGTTCTCGTGAAGATATTAGCGAGGCTGATGCGAACCGAATTATTGACCAAATTGAGGGAGCGCGCAATAGTGTCTTGCAACGAGCCGAGCGCATCCAGCACGAAGCCCAACGACGTTTGGAAGATGTTAAGCGTCAAGCCCAAAAGCAAGCGGAAGAAACCCGCAAAGCTGCTGCAACTGCTGCTCAATGGTTAGCTGGTACGGCGGTTGTTTCTGCCATTTGTTCGGCGATTGCTGGAGCTTTAGCTGTAGCTGGTTAAATCGTCTGTTAATTTTGACTTCGCCTCCCTAACTAAGGGGGGCTTTTTTTTGACTTAATTAATTTTAACTTTTTTAATTAGTGCTTACAGGTAAGTTATTAGGCTTGATTGAGGAGTCAACGTTGGGTAATTCTAAACAGTAACCCGCACCATAAACCGTCGTAATGTAGAGAGGATGACGAGGATCGGGTTCTAGTTTTGTTCTCAAATGCCGAATGTGAACGCGGATAGTTTCAATATCATCATTAGGATCGTAGCCCCAAACTTCTTTCAAAATCTCGCTAGGAGATACCGTTTGCCCATGACGTTGTAGCAAGCAGTGCAGTAGCTCAAATTCTAGGTGAGTTAGCTTGATAGTTTTTGTAAACCAAATTGCCTCAAAACGTTCGGGTACTAAAGTTAACGAACTGTAGTTAAGAATTTCGCTATGCTTGGCTGCGTGAGGAAGGCGATCGCTGCGCCGCAATAAAGCCCGGACTCTAGCCAGCAATTCCTCTACTTCAAAGGGTTTAGTTAAGTAATCATCTGCTCCCGCATTAAACCCGTCTACCTTGTTTTGAGTCTGATTTAAAGCCGTTAACATTAGTACGGGAATTTCTGCCGTCCGTTCATCACGGCGCAAGCGTTGACAAACTGTAAACCCATTAACTCTAGGCAACATCAAGTCGAGCATGATTAAGTCAGGCAATATTTGCATTGCCAAAGCTTGACCTTTAATCCCATCTTCTGCTTGCGTAACTTCATACCCAGCCATTTCTAGATTGACTGCTACAAGTTCTGAGATCGCTGGATCGTCATCAATAACAAGTATCCGAGGCATTATTAAAAAGTCTTTACAGATATTGAGGATAAATAAGCACCTTTGGAGGACACAAAGATGGCTGTAATTATTATACAAAGCATTCTAAATATAATCTAAAGATTTCACTAAATGTATTACTCAATCGAGTATGAAAATAAAACTATTCGGCAGTAAACCGAAATAACATGGTAATTGGCATCTAATCGAAACTTGCTATGTCAAATTTTGCCTATATTCCCCCTTGGTGGCTAAAAAATGGCTTGTTAATGACTGTTTATACAGCCCTATTTGCTAGTCAGCAATGGGAGAAGACAACCGTACATCCAGAGCCACCTTACCAAGAAAAAGTTTTTACTGGGGCTAAAGGCGTACCAATTTTTGGCACTGTTGCCATTCCTAAAAATCCGCGCGGTACGATTATTGGGACGTATGGAATTACCGGATCGTTAGATAATCAGTGGTTTTTAAAACTATTGGGACGCAAAGCTTTTGCCCAAGGCTACGCAGTCGTGCTGTTTGATTGGAGAGCGCACGGTAAAACCGCTTTGTTATCGCCAACATTGACTTCTGATGGTTTGTTTGAAGGAGAAGACTTTGTTCGCATTGCTGCCCAATCTAAAGCGCTGGGATGTCCTGCCAATTTTTGGTTTACAGGTTTTTCTCTGGGTGGACAATTGGCATTGTGGGCGGTAAAAGCGGCGCAAGAATTGACGAGCAATCAGGAAATAGAGCTAGATATTGCCGAAATTGGCGGCGCGGCGGTAATTTGTCCAAGTTTGGATTCGGTGCGAAGTCTCAATTATTTGGTTAAAGATCCTTGGGGTAAGTATTTGGAACAAGCGATCGCTAAAGAACTAAAAAAACTAGCTCTAAAAATTTATCATGCTCACCCTGGAAAAATTGATTTAGCGGCTATTGAGAGGGCAACTAGCATCTGGGGTTTTGACCAAGAGCTAGTTATTGAGCGCTTGGGTTTTCCTACGGTAGAGGCTTATTACGAGGCTAGTAGCGGTTTACATATATTACCTCACATAAAAAAGCCCACTTTAATTATTTATGCTGCGGACGATCCCATGTTCGATCCGGCGATCATTCCCGATTTGCAAGCTGCTTGTAAAGCTAATCCGCATATTGACTTAGTATTAACTGATTATGGCGGTCATGTGGGGTATATAAATAGCCAAGAAGGTCAACAACTTGCCTTTGATCCCGATCCTTGGTGGGCGTGGAATCGAATTTTGGATTGGTGCGACAAGTAATGGTAAAACCTGTAATTGATCGCCAACGAGAACATCAAGCCAACGAGCGGACGTTTTTGGCTTGGCTGCGGACTTCTATTGCTTTGATTGGCTTTGGTTTTGCGATCGCCAGATTTGGGTTATTTTTGCGTCAAATTCAAGTAGCAGTTACTCAAAAGCCTGTAGCGATTAACTATTTTTTTACATCAGAAAACCTGGGAGTTACTTTAGTAATTTTTGGAATTATTGTTATTTGTTTAGCAGCTTGGCGCTACAATCAAGTTTTTTGGCAAATAGAACGGGGAAATTATCGCCCCAATCGCTTATTAGTTTGGATGATTGCGGGAGTTGTAACAATTTTGGGATCTTTAAGTATTCCTTTAGTTTTGTGGCGGGACTCCTCTATTTCTCCACCTATAAACGATAGTAAGTTGCCAGTGAAACCCCGTCGCCAAGCGCTTTTTAATCTATTTAAGTAATTATATACCTATTGTTAATTTAAGTAATTTTATACCTATTATTAGATGAAGATAGGGGATAATCTTATACATTATCGTAAAAACAATTTAGGCAATATGCGTAAACTCAATAGAAGCAAAAATAAATTAGTTGTAATCTGCGGTAGCTTGCTATTTGTCGGTATTCCGCTAAACTCTTTAGCTCAAACTCCTTCGCGTACACCAAGTGGAGTGCTTAATCCTAACCCAAGTATATTTAACGAACGGCTTTATAGGCGCGATCGCTCACCCATTAATACTACAGAGCCAAGCGTTCCAATAGTCCCGCCTTTACCTGAAGAAAGAAGTAATGCGATCGCCACTGTAACGCCCATCAACGGTAAAGTAAGTGTCAAATTAAAAAATACTACCAATACTGCAATTACTTACGAGGCGATCGAATACACCGAGCGGCGAACTTTAGCAGCAAAAGCAGAAGTTGTACTCAAAGACTTACCT
>JACCVJ010000113.1 GCA_013698215.1 Tatlockia sp.
TCCGCGTCTTTTTTTTACTGTCCCCAAATACGCTGCATGATACTTTGTGGCGAAATATCAGCTATTTTTCCTGTTGGCGAAGTCACTACAGTTAAGCGATCGCTTTGTAATACTTGTGATGTTTCAACTAAAGCAACGGTATAAGTTTGGACTGCTAAAGCTAGATACATTGGCGCACTGTCGGTACATATTAGCAAATTTGCCGAGGCGATCGTTGCCGCTAACTTGCCCATATCTGCGGGAAAAATAACTTTGAGATTAGGGAAAAATGCCAACATAGACTTGACAAAAAGCTCGTTACTAGCGTCTTTTATGACTACTACAGGTATAGTTGGTTGTTTTTCCTGCAAAGATTGGACGATTTGCTGCCAAAAAGTAACGGGATAAGTTGAATCAACATCGGGAGATTGACTATCGTAAAAAGCCACATAACCGCTTTCGTTAATGCCTAAACGTTGTTGTTCTTTTTCAGACCAGGTAATGTCTGAGGAAGGTACATTGATATTTAGTGCGGAAACTGGGGAATTTTTAGCCAAGCCTTGTAGCAAATCGTGATACCTAGCGGCGGGTTGTTGTTGTGATTTTAGTAAAACGGTATCCGTCAAAAAGAATGAACCGTTGCCTTTGTAGCCCACACGAGTAGGAATACCTGTAAGCCATAATAATAAATTTAACAAAAACTGAGATTGGGGAGAAATAGCAATGTCGTATTCACGATCGCGCAGCAAACCGATTAAATTGCCCCAATCAGCGAGACTGTTACGATCGTTAAAATCAAAGGCGATCGCGTCTGTCACTGACTTGCATACTCGATAGGCAGCTTTGGAACCCGGTTCGACTACCACATCTATTTGCGCGTCGGGATAAACTCTTTTTAAATCGTCCAGGGTAGGAAAAAATAAAACTTGATCGCCAATTTTGCCAGGAACTAAGGCTACTATTCGCATAATATTTCTTTATTATTACTCGCTCCTTATTCTAGGAGAACTGCTACTTATTTGAAACAATAATTAATTGTCAGCAGTTCCTTGGCGCGATCGCGCCAGGGGAGTTATTTCTACAAATCAAAGCAGAATGCACTTATTAATTCCCGCCGCCGGAATGGGGCGTAGAATGGGCAGTGAGCGCAACAAGTTACTTTTAACCTTGCGCTCAAAACCTTTACTTACTTGGACAATAATCGCCGCCCAAGCGTCTCAGAGCATTGATTGGATCGGCATCATTGCCCAACCCAACGATGAGGAATATATTAAAGAAATTTTAGCAGAGCTATCAGTGGCTAAGGAGGTAAAGATAATCTACGGTGGCGCTACCCGCCAAGAATCGGTTTACAACGGCTTGCAGACGCTACCAGCTACCGCACAAAGAGTATTAATTCACGATGGTGCGAGATGTTTGGCTACACCCGAATTACTAGATCGGTGCGCTAGAGCGATCGCTCATTGCCAAGGATTAGTTGCGGCGGTGACAGTCAAAGACACAATCAAAGTTGTAGATGAAAATAGATTAATTCAAAGTACCCCCGACAGGCGGCAACTATGGGCGGCGCAAACTCCCCAAGCTTTTGATGTTAAATTGCTGAAACAATGCCACGACTTCGGTTTGTCTCAAGGCTGGGAAGTTACAGACGATGCGGCTTTATTTGAAAGGTGCGGATTGCCCGTACAAATAGTTGAGGGGGAAGAAACAAACCTCAAAATTACTACCCCCGTAGATTTGCAAGTAGCTGAATTTATCCTTGCTCAACGACATAACATTAAAAATACTTGACTTATGCTGCCAATTATTTACTCTGAGGAATTTCTCAAACACAACACAGGTAGATTTCACCCCGAAAAACCAGAACGATTAATTGCGATCGCGTCAGCCCTAAAATCTGCCTATTTTGCCCATCAACTAGAGTGGAAATCGCCAACTCCTGTAAATGAACGAGTAATAACTTCTATAAACCAAGTTCACACAGCAGCACACATTAACACTATTAAGCATATAGCGCGTAGTGGCGGCGGTTCTCTCGATCCTGATACTCCTGTCTCCCCGGCTAGTTACGATGTGGCTTTACTAGCGGTTAGTGCGTGGCTAGATGGGGTAGATAGTGTATTGGCTACCAATAACCCAGCTTTCGTTTTAGCGCGTCCTCCCGGACACCATGCCGAAAAAAGTCAAGGTATGGGCTTTTGTTTATTTTCCAATGCTGCGATCGCTGCTAACTATGCTTTAAAACTATCAGGCATTAATAAAGTTGGAATTTTAGATTGGGATGTCCATCATGGCAATGGTACGCAAGCAATTGTCGAAACTAATCCGCAAATTGCCTACTGTTCTTTGCATCAGTTTCCTTGTTATCCAGGTACAGGTAAGGCTTCCGAACGAGGCGAGTACAAAAATGTTTTAAACTTACCCATCCAGGCAGGTAGCACAATTTCTGTTTACCAATCGCTATTTGAACAAGCCATAATTCCTTTTCTTGCTGACTTTCAACCAGATTTATTAATTGTTAGTGCAGGTTATGACGCAAATGCCGCCGATCCTTTAGCTAATATCGATTTGCAACCTCAAGATTATAGAACCTTGACAAATTATTGCTTGCAATTCACTCGGAGAGTTTTGTTTGGGCTTGAGGGTGGCTATGACTTAGAGGCACTATCACAGTCAGTATTAGCTACGGTGGAACAATGCTTAGCTTAAAAATGTCTTTTTTTGTTATGTCCGCGTGCTACTACGGGTGTAATATATTGTTACGAAATATAATAGTAGTAATTTATCGGTGGAATTTAACAGCCACATAATGAAGAAATATAGTAACACCAACTACAGATAGAAAGAGAGAACACCCAGCGATGACTACTTATATTTTCATGGAAACCGCGCTAAAAATCGTTACCAATGCTTATCTAGTTTCCCTAGTCCTATTAATTGCAACTTCCTACATCGGCTTATCAGTAATTGAAATTATTGAAGAAGGCAATACTCATCCTTTTAAAACTAAGTGGTTTAATTAATAATCAATTCTTCCTCCTAAGCTCAAAGTTTCCGCCCTCTTGAAAAGTTTTGTGCAGGGAAATACTCGTATACAAAGTTTCCGCATCTTCCTAGAGGTAAATTTTGCCCAATCTTGAGATATATTGAGCAGAATTGAAACTCAATGTAAGAGTTGATACTAGGCAAAGATATAAGTGTAGATGCCGAAGGAAAACTCCTGCTAAAGAGGCAAGTTAAAACATCTGTTGTCCCCGTTTGTTAGGGTAAGGCAAATTCCTGAGACAATAGCACGAGTCAACTAGGAATTTTTAACGCGAACTATGCCTTGTAGTGCCACTCTTGCCAAATTAGCAGAAATTATCGCCGCTAAACCAATAAATTTATCTGACGCTGCAATACTTGCGATCGCCAGCATAACTACCGATACCCGCAATATCAATCCGGGCGATGTATTTGTAGCTTTACGTGGCGAAAACTTTGACGGACATGAATTTGTAACAGAGGCGATCGCCAAGGGTGCGATCGCGGCAATTGTCACCCAGGATTTTGTAAGTACAGATTTACCAGTATTACAAGTCAAAGATACCCTCCAGGCATACCAACAAATCGCCCAATGGTGGCGTAAACAATTTTCTATTCCCATCATTGGCGTAACGGGTTCGGTAGGCAAAACTACGACTAAAGAATTAATTGCCGCAGTTTTAGAAACTCAAGGCAAAGTCTTGAAAACCGAAGGAAATTACAACAACGAGATTGGCGTACCCAAAACCTTACTAGAACTAGGCTATGAACACCAATTTGCAGTAATTGAAATGGCAATGCGGGGAACAGGCGAAATTGCTTTATTAACTCAAATAGCGATTCCCACCATTGGGGTAATAACTAATGTAGGCACAGCACATATAGGGCGCTTAGGATCGGTTGATGCGATCGCCAAAGCAAAATGTGAATTATTAGCGGAAATGCCAAAGAGTAGTATTGCTATTCTCAACGCAGACAACAAACGATTAATGACTGTTTCTGCCCAAGTTTGGCAAGGAAAAACTATTAGTTATGGTTTAGAAAACGGCGACTTGCAAGGACAATTGCTCGATAACGAGACTATTAGTATCAAACAAACACAGCTATCTTTACCTCTAGCAGGTACGCACAACGCCTCTAACTTTCTGGCGGCTATAGCGATCGCCGAGGCTTTAAACATCGATTGGGCGCTAAACGCTACAAACTTAACAGTAAATATGCCTGGGGGGCGAAGTCAACGTTACGAGTTAGCAGGCGACATTGTAATTTTAGATGAAACTTACAACGCAGGACTCGAATCTATGATCGCAGCTTTGCAGCTACTAGCCCAAACACCAGGAAATAGACGCATAGCCGTATTAGGATCGATGAAAGAATTAGGCGAATTCTCGATAGAGTTTCACACTCAAGTAGGCGCGAAAGTAAAAGAGTTAAATTTAGATGCTTTACTAATTTTAGTTGATGGCGCAGATGCTCAAGCGATCGCAAATGCCGCCATGCCTTTAGCCGTTGAATGTTTTACAACTCCTCCAGATTTAGTCAGGCGATTAGGTGAATTTGTCCAAAAGGGCGATCGCCTGCTTTTCAAAGCCTCCCATTCGGTAGGATTAGATCGAGTAGTCAGCCAGTTTCGCACCGCTTGCAACCAACAACTATAAATTTACAGCGTGCATTGCTGCCCCAATTAGTCCTACTTGAGGATTGAGAATAATGTATACGGGAACGCTTTTCAATAGCGAACTTACTCGCCCTTTATGAGTAAATGCATGAAGAAAAGAACCATCTCCTAACAAAGGTAAGATTTTGGCAGCAATGCCCCCAGCCACGTACAAACCCCCATAGGGCAGTAGTTTCAAAGCTAGGTTTCCCGCTTCTGCGCCGTAAGCTTCGACAAACATTTGCATAGCTTGTTCGCAAATGCGATCGCGTTTTTCTAAAGCCGCCGAAGCAATAGCCGCCGCCGGATCGACGCTTCTTTCTCCTTTACCTGCTTCTTCTTCCCAAGTTCGGACTACTTGCCCAATAGTCGGTGACTCGCTGGCAAAATGCCAATCTCGCAAAAATTGGTAAATTGCAATAATCCCTTGACCTGACACCACCCGCTCTATAGAAACACTCCCAATATCGTGCTTATCTAGCAAATATTTCAATAGCTGAAACTCTAATTCCGAGCGGGGCGCAAAATCAGCGTGTCCGCCTTCAGAGCTAAAAACTCGATAACTATCCCCATTTTGAATTAAAAACCCTTCCCCTAAACCTGTCCCTGCGCCAATTACCGCAATAGGGGCAATTGGTTGTAAATTGCCGCTTTGCAAAGAATACAAATCCGACGCATCTAAGCCTAA
The DNA here is from genome assembly GCA_013698215.1 of Tatlockia sp. GTDB lineage: Bacteria > Cyanobacteriota > Cyanobacteriia > Cyanobacteriales > Chroococcidiopsidaceae > Aliterella. Next base: position 5,349 of record JACCVJ010000113.1, read on the forward strand.
AATGCCATGTCCAACCGCTTCAAAGTCATTGATCAAAGCAACGTGCTTGATGCCCAATTCTTCCTCTAAACGTTTAGCATCCACAAACC
>JACCVJ010000126.1 GCA_013698215.1 Tatlockia sp.
AAGAAATTTTTGCTCGTTTTGGTCTACTTCACCGCTTAATAACTTCGCCACACAAGCGGAACACTCGCCTTGACCACAGCCAGAAGGTAAGCGAATACCTGCTTCAATGGCGATTTCTAAAATATAGAGATCGCCTGGTACGTTAATAGTACGATCTAGGGAAGTCGCGCTATTAATTAACCTAACTTGATAAACTGTCATAGCTGTAAGGTATGCAATAACTAAAGTTATAGTTAAATCTGCCAGCTTTTAATCAACAACGCAAATCTTTCGTCAACATAGTTAAACTGGAAAAAGTGTTAGTAAAAAAGGCTTTATGACTCAAACGACTGCTCGTGAATTATTTAAAGCAGCTTACGAAAATCGGTACACCTGGGATGCAAACTTTCCCGGTTACAACGCCGATGTACAAATTAAGCAAGGCGATGAAGTTTATAGTGGCAAAATTCGCATCAACCGCGACCTCAGCGTCGATGTTGAAGGTATTGAAGATGAAACGGTCAAAGAAAGCGTTTATACCCAACTGCGCGATATAGTCACCCACCGCAAAAGATCCCAGTTTGAACAAGCGCACGGCAAAAATGAGTTTACACTTGGCGCAAGCGATGAGAGTGGCGCAACCGAAATTTTGGTGAAAGGCGACTCTATGGGGTCTAACTACAAAATTCGCGGTACAGAAATTTGTCAAGTTAGCCGCGTTATGGGCAGAATGGCGTTTGTAATTGATACCCAAGAAAGCCTAGATACAGGTAATGGGTATGTATCGTCGCGTTACGATGTGGTTTTTCGCAATCCTCAGACTCAGGAAATTACCCGCACAATGAAGTTTAAAGATACCTTTGAGCCAGTGGGCGATTACCATATTATGACCAATGAGGCGATCGAAATCTACGAAAACGGTACGCGCACAACGACAGAGTTTAGCTTTTCTAATGTAAAATTGCTAGAACCTGCAACAGTTTAATTGGATCTAACATAGATATATAAATGCTTTGCAAGTTAATAGAGGGCTGAAATAATGGAACTGACAATTGATAATGTAGAAACAGTTTTGGACGAAATGCGCCCTTACCTCATTTCTGATGGCGGTAATGTGGAATTGGTAGAACTAGATGGGCCCATTGTTAAGTTGCGCCTTCAGGGAGCTTGTGGCTCTTGTCCTAGTTCGACAATGACACTGAGAATGGGGATTGAACGCCGTTTGCGCGAGATGATTCCAGAAATTGCCGAAGTTGAACAGATAATTTAAGGCTACTCGCTATTAGTTTTAGAGGCAAAAGGGGTTATTCCTTTTGCCTTTTGCTATTTTAACTTTAGAGAGCGATCGCATAACGTTACTAATTGATTTTTTATGTCTCATCCCCTGTATGTAGCTTTTATCTGGCATCAACATCAGCCCTTGTACAAAGGTCTTGATATCAGCAACTCTGATTCTCAACAGTATCGTTTACCTTGGGTGCGGCTGCATGGGACTAAAGATTATTTAGATTTAGTTTTACTGTTAGAGCGCTATCCTAAACTGCATCAAACCGTAAACTTAGTTCCCTCATTGATATTGCAATTAGAAGATTACATTGCGGGAACTGCTTTCGATCCTTATTTAACCGCCTGTCTCACTCCCGACGAAAAGATAACTAGGGAACAGCACGAGTTTATTATCGAACACTTTTTTGATGCCAACCACCACACTTTAATTGACCCTCATCCCCGGTACGCCGAACTTTACGGACAAAGGCAAGATAAGGGTAGAACTTGGTGTTTAGATAATTGGGATACTCAAGACTACAGCGATTTACTAGCTTGGCATAATTTAGCTTGGATCGATCCTTTGTTTTGGGATGACCCGGAGATAGCCGATTGGTTGAAACGAGGACGTAATTTTGATTTAAGCGATCGCCAGCGCATTTATTCCAAACAACGCCAAATTCTTAGCCGCATCATTCCTCAACATCGGCAAATGCAGGAAAATGGGCAATTAGAAGTTACAACTACGCCCTACACGCACCCGATATTGCCCCTACTAGCAGATACAAATTCGGGTAGAGTTGCCGTACCAGGGATGGAATTGCCCAAACGTCGCTTTCAGTGGGCGGAAGATATACCCAGACACTTACAAAAATCTTGGGATATGTACGAGGATAGATTTGGACAATCGCCGCGCGGTTTGTGGCCCTCAGAGCAGTCTGTAAGCCCGGAAATGCTGCCCTACGTAGCCAAACAGGGTTTTAAATGGCTTTGCTCTGATGAAGCGGTATTAGGGTGGACGTTAAAGCACTTTTTTAACCGAGATGGAGCAGGAAATCTGTTGCAGCCAGAGTTGCTATATCGTCCTTATCGGTTAGAGACGACCGAAGGGGAATTAGCAATAGTATTTAGAGATCACCGTTTATCAGACTTAATTGGGTTTAGTTATAGCTCAATGCCGCCAAAACGAGCCGCCGCCGACTTGGTAGGACATTTAGAAGCGATCGCAAATTCCTTAAAACAGCAGCAACCAAGCGGTAGCACAGCCTTAGAACAGCCCCATTTAGTTACCATTGCCTTAGATGGCGAAAACTGTTGGGAATTTTACCCTGAAGATGGCAAACCATTTTTAGAGAACTTGTACCAAGCTTTGAGCGACAACGAGCAAATAAAACTTGTAACTGTATCGGAGTATCTCGACCAATTTCCGGCTACAGAGACTTTGCCAAGCGATCGCCTACATAGCGGCTCTTGGGTCGATGGCAGCTTTACAACTTGGATTGGCGATCGGGCTAAAAACCGCGCTTGGGACTTGCTGACTGAGGCGAGAACGGTCTTAGCTAACCATCCTGAAGCCACTGAAGAAACTAACCCCGCCGCCTGGGAAGCCCTGTATGCAGCCGAAGGTTCCGACTGGTTTTGGTGGTTTGGCGAAGGACATTCCTCAAACCAAGATGCCATTTTTGACCAGCTATTTAGAGAGCATTTGTACAACATCTACCAAGCCCTAGATGAGCCAATCCCGTCTAGTATTCGGCATCCGGTAGAAGTCCACGAAGCAAAGCTAGATTCTCGCCCCGCAGGATTTATTCACCCCTCTATTGACGGCAAAGGCGACGAGCAAGACTGGGATCGAGCGGGGAGGCTAGAAGTAGGCGGTGCTAGAGGCACAATGCACCGTAGCAGTGCAATTCAACGCTTATGGTATGGGGTAGATCACTCTAATTTTTACTTGCGCTTAGACTTCCAGGCGGGAATTAAACCAGGGCGCGATTGTCCGCCACAGTTAAATTTGTTGTGGTTTTATCCAGACAAAACTATGCACAATAGCCCCGCTCCGGTGGGAGATTTGCCCGACGAAGCCCCGTTAAATTATTTATTTCACCATCAGTTAGAGATTAACTTACTTACTCAAACTGTGCATTTTCAAGAAGCCGGAGACAACTATCAATGGCATCCTCGGTTTAGTCGCGCTCAAATCGGTTTAGATCGATGTTTGGAAGTGGCGATACCTTGGGCAGATTTACAGATTCCCCCGGATTATCCGTTGCGAATGACGGTCGTATTGGCAGAGGAAGGACGTTTTAAAGCTTATTTGCCAGAAAATGCTCTAATTCCGATTGATGTGCCGTAGTTGCCGCTCTTACCGACCTCTTGCCGCGCTCAAGAGGTCGTATTACTTTGGGCGTTGCTGATTAGATGTATGAATTTTAGCAAAGAGACGTTGCAATGCAACGTCTCTACATTGGTTTTGAAATCACGCAAAATCATTTTCGCGCTCTGAATTGGGCAACGCCTTACTTTGGTACAAGCCACTTTCTAATAGTTTTATCAGCACTGGCACTAACTAGAGTTTGTCCATCGGGGCTATAATCTACGGCAAAAACTGCGCCTTGATGTCCTTTAAAAGTGTATATATCTTCTCCTGTGCTTAAGTCCCAGATTTTTACAGTTTTGTCATCGCTACCTGTGGCAATATGTTGGTTATCGGGGCTAAAGTCTACCGCATTGATATCTGCCAAATGTCCTGTAAGAGTGCGGATTTCGCGCCCGGTGTTGAGATTCCATAGTTTAATTGTGCGATCGTCGCTGACACTAGCTAATTGCTGATTGTTGGGACTAATGGCGATCGCATTTACATCGCCTCTATGTCCCCTTAAGGTACTTTGGGCTTTTAAAGTGGCTAGATTCCAAATTATTATAGTTCTGTCTACACTGCTACTAACAATTTTTTTGCCATCGGCACTAATCGCGACGGCTAAAACTTCTCGTGAATGCCCTTTAAGATTATCTACTTGCCCAGTTCTTAAGTTCCACAGTTTGACAGTTTTGTCGTAACTACCACTAGCAATTTTTGTTGCGTCAGGACTAATAGCAACACTATTTATATAGCTAGTATGCCCAGTTAGTGTCCGGGTTAGCTGCCCTGACGAGCGCCAAAGCTTGAGAGTTTTGTCTTTACTTCCACTTACAATAGTTTGACTATCGGCACTGATGGCAACAGCGTAAACCCAATCAGTATGTCCTTTTAAAGTGCGTAGCAGTTTTTGACTATTTAGATCCCAAATTCTTAGCGTGTTGTCATCGCTACCGCTAATAATAGTTTTACCATTAGGACTAACTACAACTGTATTTACTGCTCCAGCATGACCCATGAATGTAGAAGGTTGCTGGCTAGTCCAATATTTATATCCAGCAAATCCTAAAAGCAAAAAAAGCGTACCTCCGAGCAATAGTTTGTAGCGCCAGTGAAAATTTGCCCTGGGATTTAGGGTTGTAGTTATGGGGAGAATTTTTTGCTGTGAGCGATCGCGAATTTTTCGGTGATTTTCTGTAAAAATAGGTATATTTAACGGCAATTGAGTGACATCGGCAGCTAAAAATGCTGGAATGTTTCGTAAGTCTAAGAAAACTTGCTCTACATTTTGGTGGCGCTGCTGAATATCTTTTTGCAATAAATTGTCCAAAATTGCCCTAAGCTCTGGGCTAATTTGGAGGTTTAAGTGTTGCTGCCATTGTTTTACCCAACTATAGCCGTACTCCGTCCATAAACGAGAAGGAGAAATTTGAGTCAATAAATGAAAACAAGTTACACCCAAACTATAAAGATCGCTGGCTGGATAAGCCTCCCCTTCATTCATTTGTTCGCTAGAAGCATAGCCAAAAGAGCCGATAGTTGTACCATTGCTGGCGCGATCGCTAGTTGTAAATTGTTTGGATACACCAAAATCAATCAAAATTAAACGGCGATCGCTTTGGCGGCGCATAATATTGTCGGGCTTAATATCGCGGTGAATTACCTGGCGATCGTGAATAAACTGCAATACAGGTAATAAATCAGCCAATAGTTCCCAGATTTGCTGCTCGTTAAAAGCTCCTTGCAAGTCCAACTGTTGGCGCAAACTTTCCCCAACAATTAGCTGTTGAACTAAATATAAATAGTCATCTTGTTTAAAGTAGGCGTACAAAGCCGGAATTTGTGGATGTTCGCCTAATTGTTGCAACCTTTTTGCTTCTTGCTCAAATAACTGTGTTGCTTTGTTTTGGGCGCTAGTACCTTGCAACTGCGGGACTAATTGTTTGACTACACACAATTCGTTAAGTTTATCCCGATCTTCAGCTAAAAAAGTCCTGCCAAAACCGCCACCACCCAAAGGGCGAATAATGTAATAGCGATCGCGCAAGGGTAATAGGTTTTTGCCACAACTGCTACAGGAATTGCGATCGCCCAAGTTTTCGGGGTGTTGGCAAGCGGGATTGAGACAATAGCTCATAAAATCTACAATAATTCTTTACCCTTGAACTGCTAAACCTATTTTGGCTTATTGATGAACCTAAAGTGGAATTGCCTGATCAAAGAGGACGCGATCGCCTGTACGATTTACAAAGTAGCCAATTTTTGACGGCAAGGCATGGGCAGTATTTGGGAAATTGATTTTTATTCGCGTCCAGTTTTAGACTCTAACAACAAAAAACTATGGGAAGTCTTAGTTTGTGAAAGTCCTTTAACCATAGACACAGAACTTGATTCGCTGTTTAAGTATTCTGAGTATTGCTCCAGCAGTCAAGTAAATTCTGCTTGGCTACAGGCGGCTTTAGAATCGGCGATTGAGCAAGCGGGGACGACTCCAGTAAAGTTCCGGTTTTTTCGTACTCCCATGAACAATATGATTATTAAAGCTTGCCAAGAGTTGGGGATTCCCGCCCAGCCTAGTCGCCGGACTTTGGCGCTCAATCAATGGTTGCAACAGCGAAACAAAGAGGTTTACCCTCAAGAGCAAGGGTATCAAGCTTCTTCCAATCCCTCAGTAAGAGTGCAGACTTCCGATCCGCAACGCTTACCCGATGCTTTAATTGGTCAAAAATGGATAGTTACTAGCCTAACCGCCTCCGACTTAGCCCAAATGTCCCAATGGGATATTAGTTTTGGTGAAGCCTTCCCCTTGCCGTTAAGCAACCTAACTTTAGAGACTATAGTTCCTGGGATCATAATTTACTCTCCTAGAGCTATACCTTTAGCGGGGTGGATGTCAGGCTTGGAAATTGCCGCGATCAAAGTAGATACTCGCCTAACGCCCACTAGATTAGTTTTAGAAACTGGTGCAAGCGATAGTTGGCTTTTGGCTAATATAACTAACCCCCAAACCTTACAAACAGCCCAAGAATTTGAGCAGGCAAAACAAAACGCCAACCAAGTACATTTTCTAGCCGTGCAATCAAGTCCTGAATCAGAAGTTTTTGCTGGCTTTTGGCTGTTGCAAGAAATTAATCTTCCTTAAAAATTACCACCAGAAATACTAAAACTAGCTTTTGGTATCATTCATAAATTTTCACAATTGCAGCAAAGCGCATGGGTTCGGAAATACCACAATCTACACTTCTAGCAGAACAATTGCTAGAAATAGCAATCAAGTCTGGAGCAGAGGCGGCAGAAGTTTATCAATCAAAATCCCTTTCTCGTCCCGTATTTTTCGAGGCAAACCGCCTTAAGCAGCTAGAGAGCGCTCAATCTGAGGGTACGGCTTTGCGATTGTGGCGAAATGGTTGTCCAGGTCTTGCGGTTGCTTACGGCCCCGTAGCGCCGCAAATTTTAGTAGAACGAGCTTTAGCTCTTAGTCAACTTAACGAACCAGAAGCAATTGAACTTGCTAGTAATTCTCAGCCAGATTATCCAAATTTAGGGCAGGAAGTCCCTGTAAATCAGTTAATAGAGTGGGGTACTCAAGCGATCGCTCTGATTCATGATGCTTATCCCGAAGTGTTAATTAGCGCCGAATGGGATAGCGATGTAGAAACTACCCGTTTAGTTAATTCCGTAGGCTTAGACTGTCACTACACCGATACAACTCTCAGCGCTGACTTAGCGGTGGAATGGATCAGAGGGGATGATTTTTTAAGCGTATTTGACGGACAAACTCAGCGCGATTTTCTTTACCCAGAAAAGATCGTTGAGCAAATTTTACAACGTTTAGCTTGGGCTAAAAAAAATACTGCTCCACCCACCGGACACGTACCAGTTTTATTTACATCCAAAGCCGCAGATATGTTGTGGAGTACGTTGCAAGCGGCAATTAATGGCAAAAGAGTTTTAGAAAAAGCTTCCCCTTGGGCAGATAAATTACAGCAACTGGTAACTTCTAACGCTTTGACTATCTTTCAACAACCCGATAACGGCCCTTTTAGTTGCCCCTTTGATGATGAAGGTACGCCAACAAAGCCGCTAGTATTTATTCAAAACGGCGTATTACAGAATTTTGCTTGCGATCGCACCTGTGGCAAATTATTAGGTACAGGTTCGACAGGTAACGGTTTTCGTCCGGGTTTGGGGAGCTATCCTACTCCCGGCTTATATAATTTGCTAATTCAACCGGGAAATGAATCTTTAGCACAATTGATTGCTCGACTTGATGACGGGATTATTATCGATCAAATGCTGGGGGATAGTGGCAGTATTTCGGGTGATTTTTCGATTAATGTTGATTTGGGCTACCGTGTCAAAAACGGTCAGGCGATCGGGCGGGTAAAAGATACAATGGTTGCGGGTAATGCCTATACTGCTTTAAGACAATTAGTGGCGCTGGGTAATGATGCGGAGTGGAATGGCTCTTGTTATACTTCGTCATTGATTGTGGAAGGATTATCGGCGATCGGGCGATCGGAAAGTTAAAGCAATATAGTTATGCGTATTTGCTTTGTGGGTGAATCTTTTGTTAACGGTGCGGGCGATCCTGATTGTCTAGGCTGGGCGGGGAGAATCTGCGCCAATGCTTGCCATCTTGGTCATGATATTACTTATTACAACTTAGGTGTAAGGGGAGAAACTAGCACCCAACTTAAGCAGCGTTGGCAAAGAGAAGTTTCCTATCGTTTACCTTTAGAACAGAAAGGGAGAATTGTATTTTGCTTTGGTGCAAATGACACGACTATAGAAAATGGTAAAACTCGCGTTGCTTTTGAGACTTCTTTAGAAAACACGCGCAACATACTTACGGTAGCTAAACAGATGTTTCCGGTGTTAATGGTGGGAACTGCACCCGTAGTAGACTTAGAACAAAATCAAAGAATTGCTTATCTATCTGGGGCTTTTGCTTCAGTTTGCGATGAGATGAATGTACCTTACTTAGATATTTTTACTTCTTTGCAAGCTTCTGATGTGTGGATAAGCGAAGCGATCTCCAATGATGGCGCTCATCCTCGTGCTGCTGGCTACGCACAGTTAGCTCAATTAGTGCAAAATTGGCAACCTTGGTTATCTTGGTTCACATAAGGACATAACTATGTAAACTAGGCAAAATATCAGTGCGGCAACAAATTAAGCCTTATTTGAGTCAAAAATAATCATTAAAAGCATTAAAATAGCAGTTTCTCTTTTCTATCTCGTTTAAAAAAATGCTACTTCCTGCTATACAACAGCGTTTGCGCCAATGGCTGCAACCAAGCCGAACAAGTGTGATCGCCTATGCGGTAATTATTGGTTTAGTAGCAGCACTAGCGGGAGTTTTTCTCAAATTTAGCTCTGGATGGCTCGGCGCTTGGCGCGTTCAATCTTTGGCTTTACAACCAGCTTGGCTAGTTTTACCTCTAATTGGCGGCTCTTTTGGGTTTCTTTCTGGTTGGCTAGTTCAAAGATTAGCCCCAGAAGCTGGTGGGAGCGGGATTCCCGATGTTAAAGCAAGTCTTGCTAACTTTCCGATTAAACTGTCTTGGCGAATTGCCTTAGTAAAGTTGGCTAGTGCAACTTTGGCATTAGGTTCGGGTTTAACTTTGGGGCGACAAGGGCCAACAGTGCATATTGGGGCGGCTTTGGCGGGGGGATTGAGTCGTTATTTGCCCATGTCTCCCGATCATCGTCGCCAGCTAATTGCTGCGGGTGCGGGGGCGGGTTTAGCAGCAGCGTTCAATGCTCCAATTACGGGAGTTCTATTTGTAGTTGAGCAGTTACTTCAGGATTTATCGGGGATAACTCTAGGTACAGCGATAATTGCTTCGTTTGTGGGGGCGGTAGTTTCCCGGCTTTTGGGTGGTAGAAGCTTGCAACTAAATTTAGAACTAACGGCAAACGTCACTAGCTTTTCGTTGGGGGAAATTCCTTTTTATATCATTTTGGGAATTTTGGCGGGTTTACTAGGCTCGTTATTTAATCAAGGAATTATTACAAGTTTAAAGCTCTATCAAAGATTGCACATTAATTTACCATTAAGAGTTGCCATAGCTGGCTCTATTTCGGGGATCGCTGTTTCTTTACTACCGCTTGAGTTTCACGATAATACTGGCTTGCGAGAATTTATGCTCACGGGGGAAGCTCGCCCGTATGTAGCGGCGATCGCATTTGTGGCTCAATTTCTGCTTACATTAGTGGCGGCGGGTTCCGGTGCGCCGGGAGGGGTGTTTGCTCCTAGCCTGATTATGGGTTCGGCGCTTGGTTATTTGGTCGGAATAATAGAATATAACCTAACGGGTCTGAGTTCGCCAATTACCTATGCTTTGGTGGGGATGGGAGCCTTTTTTAGCGTTGTTTCCAAAGTTCCTTTAACGGCGATCGCTATTGTCTTTGAAATGACTACCGACTTTAACCTAGTTTTACCCTTAATGATTGGCTCGGTTACTTCCTATTTAATTGCCGAAAAAATCGCCCCCGGCTCACTCTACGACAAGCTTTTAGCGATAAACGGCATTAACTTAGATTCAGCGCCGAATCAGGGCTTGTTAACGACATTAACGGCGGAAAATGTCATGCAACCGCGCGTAGAAACTTTAGGGGTGCAGATGACTCTAGATGAGGCGGTACAGGCGTTTTCTCGCTCTCACCATCGCGGCTTTCCGGTAGTAGATGAGGGGAAGTTAGTGGGGATTGTGACGCAAACAGATTTAACCAAAATGCGCGAATTCTCTTTACCGGGAGATACTCATTTAAGCGAGATTATGACTCCAAGTCCGATAACAGTGAGTCCTAGTGCAAGTTTAAGCGATGTTTTATACTTCCTTGATCGCTACAAACTTAGTAGATTGCCTGTAATCGAGCAACGAAAGCTAATTGGCATTATTACCCGCGCTGATATTATTCGCGCTGAAGCCGATAAGCTGAATGGCGAACATGGACAAGTAGGGCCGCAACCAGAGCCTTCTTACACCGTTTATCAAACGCGATCGCCTGCTATCGGACAAGGACGAATGCTCGTACCTTTAGCTAATCCCCATACCGCTAATGCTTTATTACAGTTTGCTTTAGCTATTGCGCGCGATCGCCATTACGAATTAGAGTGCGTTCACATAATTTTAGTTTCCCGTAATAGTTCTCCGGCGGAAACGCCCGTAAATATCGCCAAAAGTCGGCGTTTATTGCGTCATGCTGTTGCCGAGGCGCGTAAATTTAATGTTCCTTTGCATACTCAAATTC
>JACCVJ010000141.1 GCA_013698215.1 Tatlockia sp.
AGTAGGAGTTATTGGACAATCTTTTGGTGGTTATACAGCTTTAGCTTTAGCTGGCGCTCCGATTAACTTTTCTCAACTGCAAAAAGACTGTGAAGATCGCGTTAATGCTTGGAATATCTCGCTATTATTACAATGTCGCGCTTTAGTATTGCCTGTAACTCAGTACAATTTACGCGATCCCCGAATCAAGGCTGCGATCGCTATTAATCCTCTGAGCAGTAGCATTTTTGGTGAAGATAGCCTCAGCCAAATCAAAATTCCCCTAATGATTGTGAGTAGCAGCGATGATACTGTTGCACCCTCTTTACCCGAGCAAATTATTCCTTTTAGTTGGCTAACTACCGACAAAAAATATTTAGTTTTGCTAGAAGGTGGAACCCACTTTTCCACCTTGTCAGAACCCGATCCTAATACCTCCCCTTTAGCATTGCCTTTTCCCATTTACGGCGCTCATCCCAATTTAATTAAGCGCTATATGAAAGCTTTGAGCGTTGCTTTTGCTTTCTCTTACGTCGCCAATGATGCCCAATACTTGCCTTACTTAAGTTCTAGTTATACAAGCGCGCTCGCCCAAAAGGTTTCCCCAGTTCGACTTATTCAAACTTTACCCCCAGATTTGAACTTGCTTGTCAATACTAAGTTACCCAAATAAAATACGCTTACACCGCTTGATAACTTGCTTCTAAGGTATCTTTTAACGGCATCCAGCGAAAGAAGCGATCGCCACCTCTTTCAATCGCTATTTTTACCCTTGGCTCTAATTGCGGCAAACTGGCTAAATACTCTACTTCTTGATTTGAAAGCAAATGCCCTTCGATCATCCACAATACTAGCCCCTTAGAGTTAGGCGGCAAGTTTTCTAAATGATAATTGACTATCGGTGGCAAGTAATAAACTCTAATGTCTTTTTTACCCAAGTGAGCGGGGCGTACTCCATGTACTCCCGTCAGATAAGCCGCCAAGTCTCCCAAACCACGAGCCGTCAATAACAATGTTGTATAACCCGCCGCCCGAATTCTCCGTTGATAGCGTCCTTCATAACCGCCCTCTGGCGGCACATACAAACCCAAAGCACCCGATTTTTCCAAGTCTCGAATCAGTTGCTTGCCAGTGGTAATTAGCGCCATTACTTTTGTTGTCAACTTACTTAATGTTTTTATTATCCCTAGCTATGGAACTTTAAGTTACAGGCCAAAGATTTATTCTATTTATAGGAACTGTCAATCTTACTAATTTACGAATCTTTGTTGCCAATTTGCCCATACTCATCTAAACTATTAGATTGTGGTCAAAATTGCTTAGTTCAACTGTAAAGTATGCCTTAGTTAGTTCGAGAAAAGCTCCTTTTATTCGCACTACATCAAACTAGGTACAACAACAGTCTAATTACACTCTAGCAGCCCAAAAGCCAGGAATAACAAGCCAAAGGTTGATTTGTTATTAGCACAATAAGTGCGGGATACTAAGCGAATTGATGCGCTTAAGTCCTCAAAAACAACTGGCAGTTGTAGAAGCGATTTCTTGCTAATGTTAGCAATTGCTGAACAATCATCAAAATAAGTGGGTTTCGGGTAATTCTGAAATTCAAGCTCGATCTGCGCGGCAACTAAAACAATTGTTGAAATCGCGCTACCAATCAAAACAAACCCATGCGTGAAAAAAGGAGAGATAGTTACCCGTGTCTGTAGGTATCCTCGGCACCAAGCTGGGCATGACTCAAATCTTTGACGAAATAGGACGGGCTATCCCTGTAACTATCGTTCAAGCCGGGCCATGCACTGTTACCCAAGTTAAAACAACTCAAACCGATGGTTATAGCGCCATCCAAGTTGGATTTAAAGAAGTAAAGCCAAAATCGTTAAATAAACCAGAATTGGGGCATTTAAGCAAATCTTCCGCGCCACCCTTGCGTCACTTGCGCGAGTATCGTGCTGATAATTCCAGCGAATTTACTTTAGGTCAGCAACTTACAGCAGAAATGTTTGCTGCTGGGCAAGTTGTCGATGTCACAGGTACAAGTATCGGTCGGGGTTTTGCTGGTTTTCAAAAACGGCATAACTTTGGCAGAGGACCGATGTCTCACGGTTCCAAAAACCACCGAGCGCCCGGATCTATCGGTGCGGGTACAACCCCTGGTCGCGTTTATCCCGGCAAAAAGATGGCGGGACGATTAGGCGGTAAGCGCGTCACTATCGGCAAGCTGATCGTAGTTAGAGTAGACCCAGAACGCAACTTGTTATTAATCAAAGGGGCAATTCCTGGCAAACCTGGCGCATTACTAAGTATTTCGCCAGCTAAAAGGTTAAAACGCTCCACTTAAAAAGTAAAAGTCAAATTGACCGCTCAAGGCGCAAGCTTTAGCTGTTACGAGGAAAGCCAATATGGTTGATTGTGTAGTAAAAAATTGGCAAGGAGAGGAAGTCGGGCAAGCAACTTTAGAATTAAAAGTTGCTAAAGATCAAACCGCTTCTCACGTTGTCCACCGCGCCTTAGTGCGCCAACTAGCAAACGCTAGACAAGGTAATGCTTGTACAAAAACTCGCGCGGAAGTTCGCGGCGGTGGTCGTAAACCCTGGCGACAAAAAGGTACAGGTCGAGCTAGAGCAGGATCGATTCGTTCTCCCTTGTGGAGAGGCGGCGGCGTAATTTTTGGGCCTAAACCAAGAGATTTTGAGACAAAAATGAACCGCAAAGAGCGCCGTTTAGCGCTGAGAACGGCATTTTTTAGTCGCACCGATGACATGGTTGTGGTGGAAGAATTTGCCGATCAATTCTCAAGACCAAAAACTAAAGAATTGACCAGTGCGATCACTAGGTGGGGAATTGATAGCAGCGCCAAAATTCTCTTAATCGTTACCGAGCCAAACCAAAACATCTATTTATCAGCCCGTAATGTTGCTGGTTTAAAAATGTATCCGGCTCACCAGTTAAATATTTACGACGTGCTAAACGCCGACAAAATTATAACTACCGCCGCCGCTTTAGCAAAAATTCAGGAGGTTTATAGTGACGCAGTTTGACGAGCGGAATCTACCGGACATAGTGCGCCGCCCGATTGTGACTGAAAAAGCTACCCTGCTGATGGAGCAAAACAAATATACATTTGCTGTAACTCCTAACGCTACCAAACCCGCAATTAAAGCCGCAATTGAAAGCTTGTTTCAAGTCAAAATTACTAAAGTAAATACCTATATGCCCCCCCGCAAACAAAAGCGAGTAGGCAAACATACTGGGTACAAACCGCAATATAAAAAAGCGATCGTTACTTTAGCTCCTGGAGACGAAGAAAAAATCAGACAAGCGCTGTTCCCCGAAGTGTAGTCAAAGTGTCTTAACAACTCCAAACTTAAAACTCAAAACTACTAATTATGGGTACTCGTTCTTATAAACCATACACTTCTAGCACTCGCCAATGTACTGTTTCCGACTTCTCGGAAATTACTAAAAGCGAACCAGAAAAAAGCCTAACTTACACCGTTCATCGTCCTAAAGGTCGCAACAATCGCGGTGTAATTACTAGCCGTCGTCGGGGTGGCGGACACAAGCAACTTTATCGCACCATTGATTTTAAGCGCGATAAACATAATATTCCGGCAAAAGTAGCAGCCATTGAGTACGATCCCAATCGCAACGCTCGAATTGCTCTATTGTTTTACCGAGATGGGGAAAAAAGATATATTATTCATCCCGCAGGTTTAGCCGTTGGGACAATGATTATCTCCGGGCCCGATTCGCCCTATGAAGACGGAAATGCCTTACCTTTATCGAATATTCCTTTGGGTACAAGCGTCCACAACGTCGAATTAACTGCTGGTAAAGGCGGTCAAATCGTGCGTGCGGCAGGTGCAAGCGCTCAAGTAGTAGCCAAAGAAGGCGATTACGTCACCCTCAAGCTACCTTCGGGAGAAGTGCGGCTAATTCGCCGCGTATGCTACGCAACTTTAGGACAAGTAGGCAACGCCGAAATGAGAAACCTCAGCGCTGGTAAAGCTGGGCGCAATCGCTGGAAAGGTCGCCGTCCTAAAGTTAGAGGTAGCGTCATGAACCCCGTAGACCACCCACATGGAGGTGGTGAAGGTCGAGCGCCTATTGGTAGACCAGGTCCCGTTACTCCTTGGGGTAAACCAACCTTGGGCTACAAGACTCGGAAGAAGAAAAAAGCTAGTAGCGCTCTAATTATCCGTCGTCGGCGCAAATCCTCGAAACGTGGTAGAGGCGGTAGAGAGTCTTAAATCAGTTTTGTTCATTTCAAAACTAACAACTAATTACTCACTTCAAAACATTAAATTATGGGTCGCTCACTAAAAAAAGGGCCTTTTGTAGCCGATAGCTTACTCACCAAAGTAGAAAAGCTAAATGCCAAAGGTGAAAAACAAGTAATTAAAACTTGGTCGCGTGCTTCTACAATTTTGCCGCAAATGGTCGGTCATACGATCGCAGTCCATAACGGCAGACAGCACATACCAGTTTTCTTAAGCGAACAAATGGTAGGACACAAATTAGGCGAATTTGCCCCAACTCGGACGTTTCGCGGTCACTCTAAAAGTGACAAAAAAGCCGGGAGATAAAGCTTTTAGTCTTTAAAAGCTACAGGAGAAAATTATGGCAACAGATCAAAAAGAAATCAAAGCGATCGCTCGTTATATTCGGATGTCACCATTTAAAGTGCGCCGAGTTCTCGATCAAATTCGCGGGCGATCGTACAGGGAAGCATTAATAATTCTTGAATTTATGCCCTATCGCGCCTGCGATCCAGTCCTGAAAGTATTGCGGAGCGCCGTCGCCAACGCCGAGCATAACGCCGGACTCGATCCCGCCGAACTAAAAATCTCTCAAGCCTTTGCTGACCAAGGGCCCGTACTTAAACGTTTTCAACCAAGAGCGCAAGGTCGGGCATACCAAATCCGCAAACCAACGTGTCATATCACTGTGACCGTTGCTGTAGGCGAACCAACAAAATAATCATCACCCAAGGACTTATTATTTGTGGGACAAAAGATAAATCCAGTCGGTTTCCGCCTGGGTATCACTCAAGAGCATCGCTCGCAATGGTTCGCCGATCCTCAGCGCTACCCTAGCCTGCTCCAAGAAGACTACAAGTTGCGGCAGTATATAGAAAAAAAACTCGGTCGGCTGGCAGCTAACAACGCTGGAATTGCCCAAGTTAAAATCTCTCGTAAAGCCGACCAAATCGAATTAGAAGTTAGTACGGCTCGTCCTGGAGTGGTCGTAGGTCGTGGCGGTACAGGCATTGAAGCCTTGCGTACCGGACTTAACGAACTACTAGGGGGCAATCGCCAAATTCGGATCAACGTGGTAGAAGTGCCTCAAGTTGATGCCAATGCTTACTTGATCGCTGAGTACATCGCCGGACAACTAGAGCGCCGAGTTTCCTTCCGTCGCGTAGTGCGCCAATCGATCCAACGCGCTCAAAGGGCTGGGATTCAAGGAATCAGAATTCAAGTCGGCGGTCGTCTCAACGGCGCAGAAATTGCCCGGACAGAATGGACTCGTGAAGGCAGAGTACCTTTGCATACTTTACGCGCCGATATAGATTACGCCTACTGCACCGCCAAAACTATTTACGGCATCTTGGGTGTAAAAGTGTGGGTCTTCAAGGGTGAAATTATCCCCGGTCAAGAACAAACACCCACTCCTGACGACGCTAACCAACCGCGCCGTCGTACTCAACAACGCCGCCGCCCACAGTTTGAAGACCGCTCTAATGAAGGAAATTAGTAAGCTATTTACTAATTTCTGCCCCCTGCCCACTTCCTGATTAATGTCATGTTAAGTCCAAGAAGAACAAAATTCCGCAAACAACAGCGCGGACGAATGAGAGGACTAGCTACTAAAGGTAGCACCCTAAACTTTGGCGATTTTGGCTTGCAAGCTCAAGAACCCTCTTGGATTACTTCAAGGCAAATTGAAGCAAGTCGTCGAGCTATGAACCGTTACCTGCGTCGTGGTGGCAAAATCTGGATTCGGATTTTCCCCGATAAGCCTGTAACTATGCGCCCCGCCGAAACTCGGATGGGTTCGGGTAAAGGTTCTCCCGAATTTTGGGTAGCTGTAGTCAAGCCGGGACGAATTTTATTTGAAATCACTGGCGTTCCTGAAGCTACAGCCCGTGAAGCTATGCGTCTTGCTTCCCACAAATTGCCAATTCATACCAAGTTTATTATGCGCGAACAATTGGAGGAAGTATAAATAATGGCACTTCCAAAAATTTCTGAAGCTCGAAGCTTGAACGACCAGGAATTAAACGAGGAAATTACTACCGTCAAAAAACAACTATTTCAGTTGCGGCTACAAAAAGCCACCAGACAGCTAGAAAAACCTCATAAATTCCGCCACGCCAAACACCGGTTAGCGCAGTTACTAAGTGTAGAACACGAACGGAAACTCGCAACTACCGCAGCCGCAGTACCAGAGTAAGTAATTATGGCAGTCAAAGAAAGAGTTGGCTTAGTAGTGAGCGATAAAATGCAAAAAACGGTGGTAGTTGCCATCGAAAACCGCTCTCCTCATCCTAAGTACGGCAAAATTGTAGTCCGCACCCAGCGTTACAAAGTTCACGATGAAGAAAATAAATGTGTAGTGGGCGATCGCGTCCGCATTCAAGAAACCAGACCTTTGAGCAAAACTAAGCGCTGGGTTGTATTAGATATCCTTAATCGGACGGTAGCTACTACTGAAGCCACAGAGGAGGCGCAACCGTGATTCAACCCCAAACTTATCTCACCGTCGCTGACAATAGCGGCGCGAGAAAATTGATGTGTATCCGCGTTTTGGGTGGTGGCGGTGGTAATCGTCGTTACGGCAACGTGGGCGATGTAATTATTGCCGTTGTTAAAGATGCTAGTCCTAACATGGCTGTAAAAAAATCCGATGTCGTCCGCGCCGTCATAGTGCGTACTCGTAAAGGCATGAACCGCGATAGCGGTATGTGTATACGTTTTGACGATAATGCCGCCGTGATTATTAACGCCGATGGCAATCCTAGAGGCACTCGCGTCTTTGGGCCTGTGGCGCGGGAACTAAGAGATAAAAACTTTACTAAAATTGTTTCTCTGGCTCCAGAGGTACTGTAATGGCAACAACCAAGCAATCAAACAAGCTACCCCAACGGTACAAAATGCACGTCAAAACTGGCGATACTGTGCAAGTAATCGCTGGTAAAGATCGGGGCAAAGTCGGCGAAATTGTCCAAATTTTTCCGAAAACAAGCAAGGTGACAATTAAGGGCGTGAATATTAAAACAAAACACGTCAAACCCCAGCAAGAAGGCGAATCTGGTCAGATTGTCACCTCTGAATTTCCTATTCATAGCTCAAACGTGATGCTGTATTCGACCAAGCAAAACGTAGCTAGTCGGGTTTGCTATACCTTTAACGAACAAGGGCGCAAACTACGGATGCTCAAAAAAACTGGGGAAATACTCGATAAGTAGTAGTCTCAGCTTTTGGCTTAGTCAACTCAAATCTATTATTAACCCTGACCAAGACCAGGGAAAATCGCAAAACTATGGCAACTAGACTCAAAAGCTTATATCAGCAAACAATTGTTCCCAAATTAGTCGAACAATTCCACTATCCAAATATTCAAGAAGTCCCCAAAGTGATTAAAGTCACGATCAACCGGGGTTTGGGAGAAGCAGCGCAAAACGCTAAATCTTTAGAAGCTTCTTTGAAGGAAGTAGCTGTGATTACCGGACAAAAACCTGTGGTCACTCGCGCTAAAAAGGCGATCGCCGGGTTTAAAATTCGTCAAGGAATGCCCGTCGGTTTGATGGTGACATTACGCGGTGACCGGATGTACGACTTTTTAGACCGCCTAATTGGTTTATCCCTACCTCGCATCCGCGACTTTCGCGGCATTAGCCCCAAAAGCTTTGACGGACGCGGTAATTACACCTTGGGCGTAAGAGAACAAATAATATTTCCCGAAGTGGAGTATGACAGCATCGATCAAGTTCGTGGCTTAGATATCTCAATTATCACTACAGCCAAAACAGACGAAGAAGGTCGCGCTTTGCTTAAAGAAATTGGAATGCCTTTTCGAGATCAATAAAATTGTAAAGAGGAAACGATGGCGGCTAACGACACAATTGCAGATATGCTGACGCGCATCCGCAACGCCAATATGGCACGGCATCAGGTAACGCTTGTGCCAGCAACAAAAGTAACTCGTAATATTGCTAAAGTGCTGCAAAGCGAAGGCTTTATTGCCGAAGTTGGCGAAGAAGGTGAAGGAATCAAATGCAACTTGACGATCGCTTTGAAATACAAAGGTAAAAGTCGTCAACCCTTAATTAATGCTTTAAAGCGGATTAGCAAACCAGGTTTGCGCGTCTACGCCAACCATAAAGAGCTACCGCGCGTACTAGGTGGGATCGGGATTGCGATTATTTCCACTTCTAGCGGCATCATGACCGACCGCGAAGCCCGCCGTCAAGGACTAGGGGGCGAGATTCTGTGCTACGTCTGGTAGAACCATTAGCGGTAATAGTTCCTTAACTAACAGCTAATAAATAGGAGTATTGAATTATGTCTCGAATTGGTAAGCTTCCCATTACTGTCCCCAATAAAGTTACTGTCACGATTGATGGGGCGCACGTCGCGGTTAAAGGACCTAAAGGCGAACTTTCCCGCATCCTTTCTAACGCAGTGACGGTAGAACAA
>JACCVJ010000149.1 GCA_013698215.1 Tatlockia sp.
AGATAGTAGAGACGTTGCATTGCAACGTCTCTACACTCCCTTTTCTAACTCAGCTTTCATCCGCTCTAAGGTAAAGTTCATTTGGTCGAACATTTGCTGCGGAGTCACACCAAATTGATTTAGCTGGGTTTTAAGCTGTTCTACCGTCATCTGCGCCATGAAATCTTCTGATAGCTCAAAGCGCTTCATAAAGATTTTATAGCGCTCCATCATCGCCTCCATCTGCTCGATAAATAGTTTTTTGCCGTCGCGGTCGAATTTGCCATAACTATTACCTAGCTTTACTAAGGCTTGGTATTCTTCAAATAGTTGTTTGGCTTCTTGTTGGACTATCTCAGAGTCAAAAAATCCCATGGCGCTTTCGGATAACAAAGGTGCGATCGCCCAAAATATTCGTACTTTGGCGTTTAATATCATTCTAGTCTAGACTTAAGGTTTAGCTTGAATGTCTTAAAGAGTGAGATTTCTCCCCTTGACTATATAGCAATTATGTGTATATAAATTATCTTGCTATATAGAGTTGCCGGAAAATGAGCGATCGGTCAAAAAGTCGAAAAATTGCCGCAGTTTTAGCTTTAACAGGAACCCTTAGCCCCATTGCTGGATGGCATAAGTTTTATTTGGGTCAGCCCTTGTGGGGGGTGGTATACTTGCTATTGTCTTGGACACCCATACCACGCGCCGCTAGTGCCATTGAGGGTGTATGGTATTTACTACAAAATGAAGCAGAATTTGACGAAAACTTTAACCAAACTTGTTCGCCTCAGATATTAATAGCGCCAAATAACGTTAAAGCAATTTCTGAGGCAATGCGTCAGCTAGACGGGTTGCGCGAAGATGGGCTAATCTCGGAATACGAGTTTGAGCAGAAACGCCGCCAAATGTTAGATAAAATTGCTTGACCATTTACAATCAAATAATTCATGCAATGGCTACCTTCAATTCGCACTAAGCTATTAAACGATCCTTATTATCGAATGCAAACAAATGCAGAAATTGCGATCGCTGCCGATTTGGGTATTAAGATCGATGTCAATAGAGCCAAGGTAGACGATTGGTTGCGACTACCTGGGTTATCCATCCATCAAGCGCGAAACTTGGTGCAACTATGTCAAGCCGGATTACAATTTTGCTGCATTGAAGATATTGCCGCAGCTTTAAGTATTTCTGTCCAACACTTGCAACCTTTAGCACCCGTACTCAAGTTTTGCTACTACGATGAAATTTCTACTGTAAAAGTAATTAGCCCAAATATTGCCACAATTGAGCAATTAGCAGAAATTCCCGCCATTGATTTAGCTTTAGCTCAATTTATAGTCCAAAATCGTCATCTCCAAGGTACGTACCGCAACTTAGTAGATTTTCAACGGCGGCTATCGCTACCTGGGGCTGTAATTAGCCAGTTGATGTATTATTTGCAGTTTTAGACAAAGCCAATCCGGTTAAGCGGCCAAAAACGAAACCTCGCCCGTCCAATAATATTTTTTTCTGGTAAAAATCCCCAAACGTGAGAATCGTTACTATCATTGCGGTTATCGCCCATAACAAACAAATTATGTGCAGGAACTTGTTGGGGTAATAAGCGGTAAGCTGGAGGTTCGGCAATATAGCTTTCTTGCAAAGGATGGTTGTTTAGATATACTTTGCCATTGGTAACGCTTACGGTTTCTTGAGGAGTCGCAATTACACGCTTGATAAAGGCTTGTTCTTTATCGTAGGCAGCTTGTAGTTGCAGGGGAGTATGGAAAACGACAATATCTCCCTTTGTTGGTGGTTGGAAATGATAAGAGAGTTTTTCTACCACTAAGCGATCGCCTGTATGTAAAGTTGGTAGCATAGAATCTGAGGGAATATAGCGCGGTTCGGCAACAAAAGCACGAATCAGCAGCGCCAAACACAAAGCAATAAAAATTAGCTGAAAATTCTCTTGCTGGGATCGCCAAACCCTCAACCATAAAGGCGCTTCTATTGATTTTTTGTCTTCATTCATAGAAATTAGTTGAGCAAAGCAATTAGTTCAAACAGCATTTTTTTATCACCCAACTTTGACTATCGGCGAAAAAAAATTGCTGATAACTCTAAGTCTAAGAGAGGTTGAGCCTTAGAAACTGTTTTAATCCCAGTTAAGCCAGAAAGCAACATTGGTAAAATCGTCTTTAACGCGATTTTAGAGCAAAAACAAACATAAATACGTTAAATCTAACACCAAGATTTCTTTAGCCCTCTCCTAACCCAAAATCCTAACCTTTTAATATTATTTCTACCTTTTGGTAGTGTAAAAACCTTGGAGCGATGTTAAATTAGATACGAGATAAGTTTATCCTTTCACAATTGCTAAAAACGGTGATTTTTGGGATTAAACTGTCATTTTTAAGTGAAAAATTTAGAAGGCTCCTAGTTTTCATTGGTTCGCGCTATCAAGCGATGCTTTGGACTCAATAGCAACGTTTTACAATGTACAACACCTGTTGTACCAATCGCTGTTAACTGTAAGTAAACTAAAAACCATGAGTATTGTTCAAGCAAAATTTGCAGCGACTGAAACTGCCTTTCATGTAGAAGGATACGAAAAAATTGATTTTAGTCTAGTTTTCGTCAACGGAGCTTTCGACATCAAAAACCCAGAATTAGCGCAAAGCTATCACAATTTTGGGCGATGTTTAGCAGTAGTAGATCGCAATGTCAATCGGTTGTATGGTAGTCAAATTGAAGCATACTTTAAGCACTACAAGATCGATTTAACTGTATTTGAACTTGCAATTACAGAACCAACAAAGACGTTAGAAACCTTTGAAACAATTATCGATGGGTTTGCTGACTTTGGTTTAGTCCGCAAAGAGCCTGTTTTGGTAGTAGGTGGTGGATTGACAACCGATGTCGCGGGTTTTGCTTGCGCCTCTTATCGCCGCCGTACAAACTACATTCGCATCCCGACAACGTTAATTGGCTTAGTAGATGCGGGAGTAGCAATTAAAGTTGCTGTCAATCACGGCAAACTTAAAAACCGTTTGGGCGCTTACCACGCACCAAAAAAAGTAATTTTAGACTTTTCATTTTTACAAACCTTGCCAACTTCAGAAGTACGCAACGGGATGGCAGAATTAGTCAAAATTGCTGTAGT
>JACCVJ010000685.1 GCA_013698215.1 Tatlockia sp.
AATATTGACAAAATATTAATATCATGTATTCCATTAAAAACTGGTAGGAATGCTAAAAATAAGTTTAGTACTAAGTTTGAGCAAGATGTCAGCCCAATTTCAACCGCCGATTGTTTCCGTTAGTGTAGAAGAACTTGCCCAACATCTCAATAGTGGTGCAATAGAAGGATTGCAGTTGATAGACGTAAGAGAATTAGAAGAAATTGCGATCGCCTCCATACCTAGTTTTACGATTTTGCCTTTGAGTCAATTTAACCAATGGGCGGAGCAAATAACTACCCGTTTCGAGCCTCACAAAGAAACCTTGGTATTGTGTCATCACGGTATTCGTTCTGCTCAAATGTGTCAGTGGTTAGCTAGTCAAGGATTTACCAATGTTAAAAATATTACTGGTGGAATCGATGCTTATGCTAGTCAGTGCGATCGGGGCATTGCCTTATACTAAATCGTCGTGCCAGAAATACTAGCGACCAATTGCATCCAACCTCTACAACTTATTTGTTATCCTGTATAAATAGATTCAAATATTCAGCGAATTTTTAGACAGAATCTTTGCAAGCTCCTATAAAATTGTGCGTCACGTTCGCTTCAGCTATGCAAGTCCAGCTTACCAATAGACAACAACATATACTTTGGGCAACAATCCGCCATTATATTGCTACAGCCGAACCTGTGGGTTCAAAAGCTTTAGTAGATGGTTATAAGCTGCGCGTCAGCCCCGCGACAATTCGTAATGCAATGGGGGTACTGGAAAAAGCTGGATTGCTCTATCAACCCCACACATCGGCGGGTAGAGTACCATCAGATTCGGGCTATCGAATTTATGTAGATGAATTGATTACGCCTTCGGAAACGTCAACGCGCAAGTTTGAGCAATTATTACAAGACTTGCGTAAAGAAGACTGGAGTTTAGAAGCTTTATTACAAGGCGCATCACAAATTCTTGCCACCGTTAGCGGCTGTATTACATTAATTACAATGCCGCAAACTAGTACCGCTAGTTTGCGTCATCTCCAGCTAATACAAGTCGATCCGGGGCGAGTAATGGTCATTGTCGTTACTGATGGCTATGAGACACAATCGGCGTTGATGGAGTTACCTGGGACAGAAGAAAGCCAAATCGATCCAGAAGTAGTAGAAAGAGAGTTGCAAATTCTTTCTAATTTTTTAAATAGTCAATTGCGGGGGCAAAGTTTAGCTCAATTAGCGATATTAGATTGGAGTCAATTAAACCTAGAATTTCAACGCTACGGGGATTTTTTGACCCATTTTTTAGCAGATTTGCATCGTCGCGCCCAGCCACCCGCCGCCACCCAAATCATGATTCGCGGCGTATCTGAAGTATTGCGTCAGCCAGAATTTTCTCAATTACAACAAGTAAAAACAATCATGCATCTGTTGGAAGAAGAACAAGAACAACTTTGGCAGTTAATATTTACCCCAGAGGTTGAGGGATTGGGCAGGCAGCGAGTTACAGTAAGAATTGGCGCAGAGAACCCTTTAGAGCCAATTCGCGGTTGTACGTTAATTTCGTCTACTTATTGCCGGGGTACTGTACCTGTAGGTAGTGTAGGGGTACTAGGGCCGACGCGGATGGATTATGAAACAGCGATCGCTGTAGTGGAAGCGGCGGCGGATTATTTATCTGAGGCTTTAAGTTAGCAAAAATAATTATTTGTTGGAATCGGGAGTTTATTTAGTAAAATAAGATATCTATGAGTAAAAAAATTGCTTTTATCGTTTTGTGGCTGAGTTTTGCTACCTACGCTTTTTTCCTTGCTCCTCCAGAACAACCCGGCACTTTTGAATTAATTAAAAATCTTTCTACAGGCGTTTGGGATGGTGTGAATCCCTTAGTTATCTCTTTATTTAATATTATGGGTATTTTGCCCATGATCTATAGTTGCTTGTTATTTGTTGATGGTAAGGGTCAAAAAATATCTGCGGCTCCCTTTGCTTTAGCCTCTTTTGGAGTTGGAGCTTTTGCACTTTTACCTTACTTGTTTTTACGCCAACCAAATCCAGATTTTTTAGGTAAGAAAAATTGGTTTATCAAAATATTAGATTCTCGAATTACAGGAGTTTTACTACTTCTTAGCACTGTAGGCTTAGTTGGGTATGGATTAATAAATGGTGATTGGGCAAATTTTGTCGAACAATGGCAAACCAATCGTTTTATTAACGTGATGAGTTTAGATTTTTGCTTGCTTTGCTTGTTACCGTCGGTACTAATAAGCGATGATATGGCGCG
>JACCVJ010000019.1 GCA_013698215.1 Tatlockia sp.
GATGCTATTTCTTCAGGAAGCTCTGGCTTTGGTTGCTCCATCGCTAGCAGATATGTGAAGGAATTTATTTATAGTAATGCAATAAATAGAAATAAGGGTAGCAATAACGTAGTTAAAACTTTAAGAAATTTATCCTTATCTAGCTTTAGGTTTGTCAGTAACTAAGTAAATGTTAACTAGACTCTACGAAAAAACTACCACACTTGTTGACTAAAATTGACTAAAGCCGTCCAAAAAGGACGTACTGCTCAAGAGCAGTTTCACAAATCCTGCTAAAACCCCCGATTATATTCCCCACACCTAACTTACTCTTAAAGTAGTTTCAATCTATAATACCACTTAACCCCCAGCGCGATCGCCCACATCTAGCCGCCAACCCATGACCGCAACTATTGGCAAACCCTACTCTAAATACAAAGATTATGCCGAGTCCTACCATGTAGCAGGAACTCGCAGAGAGGACAGCCAGTGGCGAGGAAAACTAGCTTCAACCCTAGGGTACTCAGGCGAAGTCGCTCAATTCGGCTACGACCTAGCCAGCGTTGGCAAAGATAGCTACGGTAGACAACTAAGAAAGTTTCAGAAAAACAGTCGCCCTGCAATCTGCGACCTAACTCTGAACGCTCCCAAAAGCTTAAGCGTAGAAGCACTTGTCCACTGCAACCCTGTAGCCGTTGCCGCCCACGACCAAGGCGTAGAAAGCGCACTTGCCTTTACCGAACAGCACTTATTATTTAGCCAAATCAAGCACCAAGGACAAGTAGAACGAGTTCACACTAATAAAGCTTTAATTGGCTCTTTCCGACAACGAGATAACCGCGAAGGCGAACCCCACCTGCACACCCACAACGTCATCTTCAACGTGGGTTATGTACAGGATAAGTGGCGCAGCCTTGCCAACGAGCAAGTTTACCTGGGTAAACTCACCATTGGCGCAATCTACCAAAACGACACCGCCTACCACTTGCACCAAACAGGCTACAAAACTTACTGGGATGCCAACGGACAGTTTGAATTAGCTGGCAATCCAAAGCAACTGCTGACTCAAACCTTTGCTCAACGTACAGAAAAGTTAGAAGCTTACCTAGCAGCAATGGGTTTAGACCGCACTAGCGCTACCCCAGAACAACTCAATGCTGCTAATCGTGCTACTCGTAACAAAAAAGCTTATGACAAAGATGCAGATTCTCAAGTTTTAGACTGGCAATCAACGGCAGCAAATGTTGGAATAGCACCATGCCCACAGGTATCGCGGCAAGAGCTAGAATCCCAGTTCCAAGCAGCTTCTTACCCCACCAGCCCTCAAGAGATTGTTATCGCCGCCGCCGAGCGCTTATCCGAGAAGGCAAGTGCCTTTGGCTATATGGAACTTGTTAGGGAAGGATGCAGATTAAGTGCTGGCAGATATCTTTCAAGCTCTATCACTTGCGCGATTGAGCATAGTCTTGAACTTGTAGTCGTGAAATCAACTACTCCCTATCCTAGCTACACAACGCGCACTATATTACAGCGCGAACGTCACTTGCTAGATTGGGCAATTCAAGGAAAATTATCTCACGCTGCTATTTGCGATGCTAAGATTGCAGCAAGTGCGGCAGAAAAATTCACTCTCAATTCTGACCAAGCCAAAGCTCTCCAACATATTGCTGTAAGTCAAGATTTAGTTATCCTAATTCAGGGAAGTGCTGGAGTTGGTAAAACTCGTTCCCTCTGCGCCCTTAAAGACTTAATGGGAGAGAAGCGGCTAATTGGTTGTGCGGTGGGTGGACTCCAGGTAGAAGGATTAGAGGCAGAAAGCGGCATTGCATCCCAGACCATAGAAAGCTTAATTCGCACTTCAAAGGCAGACTTCCCCAATAATGCCTTAATTGTCGTGGATGAGGCGGGAGTTGTATCGAACCGTCAGATGTACCAATTGCTGGAACGAGCAAGGGATAAAAATTGTCGCCTGTTGCTAGTTGGAGATACTAAACAGCTATCCGCCGTTGAGCAAGGCAATCCTTTTCGGTTGCTGCAAACAAGAGCGGGACTAGAAACAGCTTTTATTAGCCAGAACATGAGGCAAATAGACGAGCAACTACGGGCGGTAGTGGATTATTGCGAGGCGCAGCAACCCCAAGCCGCTTTCGATTTACTAGACTTTGGGGGCAAAATTAAGGAAATTCCTGACGTTGACGGGTTGCTTCCAGCGATTGTGGATGACTATTTCACCCGCCCCAAGGAGCAACGGCGCAATACCCTGATTATGGCGACTACTCACAAAGAGCGGGCTACCTTAACTGTTGCTATTCGTGACAGGCTCCTTGAGCAGGGCGAACTGTCTGAACCCGCCCTAGAAATCGAGGTGTTGCAGAAAAAGGATTTAGACAAACACGCTCTGCTAATTGCTGACCATTACCAAATTGGGGACTTGGTGCGCTTTTGGCGCAACTGCGGGTCTTTTACTAAAGGCGAACTGTACCGAGTTACAGCAAATGACCCCGAAGGACACAGCGTTGAACTGGTTGACACTAAGGGACAGACTAAAACTCTTGATTTGTATCGCTATAAAGAACGCGAAGTATTTTCACCCCAGCGCATTGAAATCGCTGCCGGGGAAGAGATGCGCTTTACTGCTGGCATTAAAGACACGCATGGCAAGCAACTTCAAGTCAACGGTCAAAGATTTCGAGTGGAAGCGGTTGACCCCCAGACCAAGACAATTGA
The DNA here is from genome assembly GCA_013698215.1 of Tatlockia sp. Taxonomy (GTDB): domain Bacteria; phylum Cyanobacteriota; class Cyanobacteriia; order Cyanobacteriales; family Chroococcidiopsidaceae; genus Aliterella. Next base: position 2,707 of record JACCVJ010000019.1, read on the forward strand.
GATTAGTACCAAGGGCAAGCGCTTTACTGTCGCTTCAGAGAATTTGTTGCACAGCGATTACAGGTGGATTAGCACTGTCCACTCCTTGCAGGGAGCGACGGCGCAGTACGCTATTTTTGCTGCTCTTGGGGGAAATGGCACTTTGTCTAAAGAGTCCTGGTA
>JACCVJ010000028.1 GCA_013698215.1 Tatlockia sp.
AATTAGAGTATGGATGCTAGTAGCCGAGCGATTATTAGAAAATTTGTTATTAAGAGCCGATCAAATGGCTAATGCGATGACAGTCCGGGGTTTTACTAGCCCAAATCTTCATCGCGTCCAATGGCAACAGTTAAAGTTAAAAACAATTGATGGTATTGCGATCGCATTTTTAGTTGTATTTTGGATAGCGCGATTATTTCCCTTCCCAGCAATGAGCTTTTTTAGCGGGATTAGCTGACTTAAATTTACATCAACAAATCTTACTTTTCTAGACTTAATTTGCGGGAATATGGGACAATTCCCGTTTATTTACCTGGCTTTTAATGAAAAATAAATGCAACAAAGTTTGTACTGGAAGTCGCTACCATTAGAAAATCGCACAGGCGCGGAAGTTTTTGCAGCTTTATTTGGCAAGGCAAAGATTGCCACACTATTAGAAAGCCCATTACCCATAAAAGGCGATCGCACTTCCCTTGCTAGATATTCTATCTGTGCCGGATCTCCTCGTCTAGTTGATGGATGTCTGCAAAGCTGGACACCACCAATCGGCAAGATTTTTCCGTTTTTAGCACAACTGCTAAAACAAGCATCCGGCGAAAAAACCCTCAATTACTGCCCTAACGAGCTACCATTTACCGGGGGGTGGCTAGGGTGGCTAGGGTATGATGCAGCTTGGGAAATTGAGAAATTGCCCTGGAAAAGAGCAGATAACTTACCGTTTCCCGTTGCCTTTTGGTATCAACCAGAAAGTTTCGCCGTATTGGATCATTTGCAGCAACTACTCTGGTTAGCCGCCGCAGATATTAGTCAATTAGATACGCTCATAAACCAGCTAAAATTAGCTCCTAATCCCCCGTTACCCTTTATTGCTCGTACTTCCCCGGTTCGTTTCTTAACCGCTCAAAGTGACTACGAAGCTGCCGTTAGACAAGCTAAAAAATATATTCAAGCGGGGGATATTTTTCAGACAAATTTATCGGTACGATTTAGCACTCAAACTACTAGCGATAGCTGGGAAATTTACCGCACCTTACAGCAAATTAATCCTTCACCTTTTGCAAGCTTCTGGCGCTCCCCTTGGGGTAATGTGATTAGCTGCTCTCCCGAACGACTGGTACAACTATATAATGGCATTGCTCAAACTAGACCAATTGCCGGAACGCGATCGCGCGGATCGACTATTGCAGAAGATAAAAGACTATCTCAAGAGCTAATTGCTAGTGCCAAAGAAAAGTCTGAACACATTATGCTCGTAGACCTCGAACGCAATGACTTAGGGCGCGTGTGTCAATGGGGATCGGTACAGGTAGATGAATTACTCACCATAGAACGCTACAGCCACGTTATGCACCTAGTAAGTAACGTCAGGGGAGTTTTGCCGCCTGATGTTTCCCCTATCGAGCTAATTCGGGCAATGTTTCCTGGCGGCACGATTTCCGGTTGTCCTAAAGTTCGATGTATGGAAATTATCGAAGAATTAGAACCTGTGCGGCGCAGCTTATTTTATGGCTCCTGCGGCTATTTAGATTGGCGAGGCAACTTAGACTTAAATATTTTGATCCGCACCTTACTCGTAACTCCAAGGAGCAACTCAAGCGCTGTATGGGGTCAAGTAGGAGCCGGAATTGTCGCCGATAGCGATCCCAAAACTGAATGGGATGAATCTTTGCAAAAAGCCCAAGCCCAAATTGCCGCCTTGCGTGTCTAAATATAAGTATTCCCCATTTACCTTTTGCACCCAAACCAAGCTATTATCGGCATAATCTGCCTAATCCTTGGGAAAGTTGGTGCTACCTGCCTCAATATTTGATGAATACAGAAAACTATCTAAATCATCCAACATTTGGTTTACTTTCTAGAGTTTGCGTACTCGAACAACACCAAGAGCTATTTACAACTCTCTATGCCCAACGCTTGTTTTTTGTCGTCACCCACGAACCTCCCGGTGGAGGGATGAAATTTGAATCGGTCAGCCGCTCCCAGGCACGTTTATCCTTAGAAACTCGTTTGCGTCTGCTGCGCCGTAGCGGACAATATCAAGAGTACGAGCAATTGCAAAAAATTCTGCAAAGCACTTTCCAATCATGACCATTGCCGAACGAGTTACCCAAATTCGCCAAAATTTGCCCGATACCGTCAAGCTAATTGCTGTTAGCAAACAAGTACCTGTAGAGGCAATGCGCCTTGCTTACGCTGCGGGAATTAGGGATTTTGGCGAAAGTCGAGTCCAAGAAGCTCAAACAAAGCAGTTGCAACTTGTTGATTTGACAGATATTACTTGGCACTTTATCGGTAGATTGCAAAGTAATAAAGCTAAAAAAGCAATAGAGTTGTTTCAGTGGATTCACTCAGTAGACAGCTTAAAATTAGCACAGCAATTAGATAAATTAGCCGCAGAAAACAAGCGCCCAATCCAAGTTTGTTTGCAAGTAAAAATTGAGAGCGATCCGCAAAAAACTGGCTGGACTGTACCTCAGCTTTGGGCAGATTTACCCGATTTAGATCGCTGTAAAAACTTGCTTATTTGTGGATTAATGACAATTCCACCTGTAGAATTAGATGAAAGTCAAATAAAGAGCGTGTTTGACCGCACTTCGGCTCTGCTTACAGAGATTAAATCTAAAAATTGGCTACATTTGCCGCAAAAGCCGCAGTTATCAATGGGAATGTCAGAAGATTACAAAAGTGCGATCGCCTCAGGCGCAACAATGATCCGCCTAGGACGGATTTTGTTCGGAGAACGCTTGCAGTAGTATAAAAAGATTTATCGGGTAAAGGTTGCGTTAATTACTTACATAGGTTATTAATCTTATAAATTCAAAAACTGTTGTTAAGAGCATTTATCAACGAAGAATTTATTGCGTCTATTTAGGCTAGTCCTAGAATCTTTAATAAAAGTTGCTGTAGCAATTTAACTAAAGGTGTAAATCGTCAGGAGGAAGGTAAACAGTGAGTATTTTTGGAAAATTAAAAGAATTTGTGGGTTTAAACGACCCGATTGAGTACGAATATGACGAGTACGAAGAAAATGGCAACGGGGACTACCGCAACACCTACCAGCAAGAGCAAGCTCAATCTATGTCTGAAGAAGGCAACGGTCGCCGCCGGATGCGCGAGCGAATTTCTGTAGCCCCAGATAGCACAGAATCGGGTACACCACTAAATAATGTGATTGGTATGCCAGGAACAAACAATAGCACCTCCGAAGTAATAGTCATGGAACCGCGCACGTTTGAAGAAATGCCCCAAGCAATTCAAGCGCTGCTCGATCGCAAATCGGTAGTCCTCAATCTCACCATGTTAGACCCCGATCAAGCCCAAAGAGCCGTAGACTTTGTTGCTGGCGGAACTTACGCTATCAACGGTCATCAAGAGCGTGTAGGGGAAAGTATATTTTTATTCACTCCTGTCTGCGTTCAAGTTACAACTCAATCGGGTATTGTAACCGAGTCCGCCCAAGCTCAAGTTCAAGTCCGCACCGGACGCATTACAGCCCCAACACCGTCTTGGACACCAGAATCTACTCGGATAGCTCAATCTAGCTAATAAAGGAAACAAAAATTTCCCTATTTTGAGTTTAAAGCCTGTCAAAAACAGGTAAAATTAGCAACTGCTCGTAAAAGGATGATTTCGTTGCTCGAAGGCAAGCTTGGTTTGATTGGTGGCGGGGTAATGGGCGAAGCGCTGTTATCCCGCTTAATTGTTAGGGAAATTTATCAACCTTTAGAGATTATAGTCAGCGAAGTAAAGGAGACACGCCGCGATTATTTAGCCCAAACCTATGGCGTACAAGTAACCGCCGACAACCAAGCTGTAGCGCGCAAATCTAGGGCGATTATGCTGGCAATCAAGCCCCAGATATTTCCCGAAGTTGCCAAGGTATTAAACCAAGCGTTAACGACAAGCGAATCAAAGCCGTTAATAATTTCGATTTTGGCAGGAGTAAAGTTAAGTCAATTGGAATCAGCTTTTGAGCAACTACCAGTAATTAGAGCTATGCCCAATACTCCGGCTACGGTGGGTGCAGGCATTACAGCCCTGGCGATGGGTTCTCAGGCGCAAGAAAGCGATCGCCAAATCGCTAGAAAAATATTCGAGTCGGTAGGGGAAGTAGTGGAAGTTCCCGAAACATTGATGGATGCGGTGACAGGATTATCAGGATCGGGGCCAGCTTACGTAGCAATGATTGTTGAGGCTTTAGCCGATGGGGGCGTAAAATCGGGCTTACCAAGAGAAATTGCCATGCAACTAGCCCTAGCAACCATTAAAGGCACTGTAGAACTATTGCAAACTACAAAAATGCACCCCGCCGAACTCAAAGATCGCGTTACAAGTCCGGGGGGAACAACCATTGCTGGAGTAGCCGAGTTAGAAAAGGGTGGGCTGCGTTCGGCGTTGATTCAAGCGGTACAAGCAGCAAGTGCGCGAAGTCTTGAATTAGGTAAATAACCGTCACCAAAAAATTTAATTAATTAAATTGGCTTACAATCGTAGGAATATCGACAAGTTGGCAATGCCTTCTGTGCCTAATAAATTTATTGCCTCTCGTAATTAAAAGTGGACGTTTCCCAAGCATTTTCCGAATTGGATTTAAAAAATATATTTCCGTTTGAACTAGATGAATTTCAAAATAGTGCGATCGCGGCTTTAAATGAGAATAAGTCGGTAGTAGTATGTGCGCCTACAGGTTCGGGCAAAACATTAATTGGCGAATACGCTATTTATCGCGCTCTAGCTAGGGGGCGACGAGTATTTTACACCACACCTTTAAAAGCGCTATCTAACCAAAAACTACGCGATTTTCGGAGAACTTTCGGGGCAGACAAAGTAGGATTACTAACGGGAGATGTTTCGATTAACCGAGAAGCCCCAATTTTGGTAATGACTACCGAAATCTTCCGCAATATGCTCTACGGTACGCCCATCGGTGAAGTTGGCACATCGATGCAGGGTGTAGAGGCGGTGGTTTTAGATGAATGTCATTACATGAACGATCGCCAACGGGGGACAGTTTGGGAAGAATCAATCATTTACTGTCCTAGAGAAATCCAGTTAGTTGCCCTTTCTGCTACCGTTGCCAACAGCGACCAACTTACTGATTGGATTAATACGGTTCACGGGCCAACTCAACTAATTTATTCAGATTTTCGCCCCGTACCTTTAGAGTTTAAGTTTTGCAATGTTAAAGGGCTATTTCCCTTGCTTGAAGGTGGCAAAATTAACCCCCGCCTCCGACCAAAACGGGGTAGCATAGACGCTCAAAAGGCTAAAGATGCCAGACGTAATGGAGCAAGACCCGAAGCTCCCAGCATAATTTATCTGCTCAATCAGCTAAGTTCTAGAGATATGCTGCCAGCAATTTACTTTATCTTCAGCCGCAGAAATTGCGATAAAGCTGTAGAAGATTTGGGAACGCTGACGTTAGTTAACCCCTCCGAAGCGGCAGAATTGAAGTGGCAAATTGATGAATTTTTACAGCGCAACCCCGAAGCGGGAAGGACTGGACAAGTTGAGCAATTGTATCGCGGGATTGCCGCCCATCATGCGGGAATATTGCCAGCATGGAAAGGGTTGGTTGAAGAATTATTCCAGCAAGGGTTAATTAAAGTTGTATTTGCAACCGAAACTCTAGCGGCGGGAATAAATATGCCTGCTCGAACTACCGTAATTTCTAGTTTATCAAAACGTACCGATCGCGGACATCGATTGTTAAATGCTTCTGAGTTCCTGCAAATGGCAGGTAGGGCAGGTCGTAGGGGTATGGATAAGCGCGGCTACGTTGTCACCGCTCAAACCCCCTTTGAAGGAGCAAAAGAAGCCGCTTACCTAGCAACAGCGAAAGCCGACCCATTAGTTAGTCAGTTTACGCCCACCTATGGCATGGTGTTGAACTTACTGCAAACTCATACCTTAGAACAAGCAAAAGAGCTTGTAGAACGTAGTTTTGGGCAGTATATCGCCAATTTGTACCTAAAACCTCAATACGAGGCGATCGCCCTGGTGCAGGCTCAACTAGCTCAAGTACAAGAGCAGCTTGCCTCTGTAGATCCGATCCAATTGCAAAACTACGAAAAATTGCGCCAACGGCTCAAAGTTGAAACCCAGTTACTAAAAACTCTCCAAGAACAAGCCGCCGATGACAGGGTAGAGCAACTAAGTCTAACTCTGAGCTTTGCCATGACGGGAACTCTCCTTAGCCTCAAGGGAAAAAATGTCGTTACTTCTGTACCTATAACCGCCGTTTTAGTCGCCAAAACCCCCGGAGCGGGACACGCACCCTATTTAGTATGTTTGGGGGCAAATAATCGCTGGTATGTGGTGACAACAAGCGACGTGGTAGATTTACACGCTGAATTGCCACCATTAGAAATTTCTAGCGATCTTTTGCCTCCGGTAGAAATGCTGATCAAACCCGGACAATCGCGCCGAGGAAACCAAGAATCTCAGGCAGTTGCGGCTTTAATTCCTAACTCTGCGGCAATTATTCACATTGCGCCCGAAGTTTTGGCTCAACAACAGCGAACTATAGCAGTGACGGCGCAAATTGAAGCCCATCCTTTGCATGAATCAGGCAATCCGGCAACACTTTTCAAGCGTCGCAACAAAGCAATAGAACTTGAAGCGGAGCTTGCTAACCGTCAGGCAGAATTAGAAAAAACTTCTCAGCGTCACTGGGAAGAATTTTTACATCTGATCGAAATTTTGCAACGATTTGGTTGTTTGCAAGACTTAGTACCTACCGATTTAGGACAAGTTGCGGCGGCAATTCGCGGCGACAATGAATTATGGATAGGTTTGGCGTTAGCAAGTGGTGAATTTGACGAATTAGATCCCCAATGTTTGGCGGCGGCGATCGCTGCTATAGTCACAGAAACCCCTCGCCCGGATACCTGGGTACGTTATACCTTGTCTGTTTCTGTAGAAGAAGCCCTTGCAGGCTTGCGTTCTACACGGCGAAATTTGTTTCAAATGCAACGCCGTTATAATATCGCTTTACCAATTTGGTTAGAGTACGATTTAGTTGCTTTACTAGAAAATTGGGCGTTGGGGGTAGATTGGGTTGAATTATGCAGCCAGACAAGTTTAGATGAGGGGGATGTGGTGCGCCTCTTACGCCGTACTTTAGACTTGCTATCGCAGATTCCTTATGTTCCCCATTTGTCAGCTTCTTTACAACGCAATGCTTATCGTGCAGTGCAGTTAATTGATCGTTTTCCCGTAAATGAAACTGCCCAGTAAAGCAGCATTGACTACAACGATCTTTGACTTAATTGAGCCAAATGTATCTTTAGATACGGAACTACTACTGTTGATACTGATGCAATGAGATTCACTGCACTCTACGTATAGATGTAAAAGGTTAAGATAAATGGTAAAGAAAATACCAATCATAGTAGCTTACGCATTAATTCTGCTAGTAAGCTCTCCTTTAATTTCTCCAGCATTAGCGGCGACTACTGAGGAGATGATAGCGGCGGCGCAAACGTCGGCAGATACAGGGTTTATGTTGATGTGTTCCGCTTTGGTTTTATTGATGACCCCAGGGTTGGCCTTTTTCTATGGCGGGTTTGTCCGCGATCGCAATATTTTAAATACTTTGATGATGAGCTTCTTGCTCATGGGCATAGTTGGAGTTACCTGGGTTCTCTGGGGTTACAGCCTTGCTTTTGCTCCGGGGACACCTTTTATTGGTGGTTTGCAATGGCTGGGCTTGAATGGTGTCAGCGCCTCAATGGCAGTTACTGATTATCTCAAAGGCTCCGCGCCAGAGGAAGTAGTTTCGTATTCCGCAACTATTCCGCACCAATCATTCATGATTTATCAAGCAATGTTTGCAATTATTACTCCAGCGCTAATTTCTGGAGCAATTGTGGAGCGAGTCAGCTTCCGGGCTTACGCGCTATTTGTACTAATTTGGTCAACTTTTATTTATTGCCCTTTAGCTCATATGGTCTGGGCAAAAGGTGGCTTTTTAGGCTTGTACGGTGGCATTGGCGCTCTAGATTTTGCGGGTGGTACAGTAGTACACATTAGTTCGGGGATTTCGGCTCTAGTGGCGGCAATTGTGATTGGCCCGCGCAAAACCTATCCAACACAATTAGCATCTCCTCACAATGTACCTTTTATATTGCTAGGTGCAGGTTTGCTATGGTTTGGTTGGTTTGGCTTTAATTCTGGTAGTGCTTTGGCTTCCGGTAGTTTGGCTACCGTTGCTTTTGTTACCACTAATACGGCGGCGGCGGCGGCGGCTTTGACTTGGCTAATTTTAGAAAAAGTTTTACGTGGTAAACCAACAGCCGTAGGGGTAGCGACAGGTGCGGTGGCTGGTTTAGTTGGGATTACACCCGCCGCCGGATTTGTTACACCTGTTGCTGCGATATTAATTGGTAGTATTACGGCGGTGTGCTGCTTTTTTGCGATTAGTGTCAAGCATAAACTACAAATTGATGACGCATTAGATACCTTTCCCGTGCATGGTGTGGGCGGTACGGTAGGGGCAATTTTAACCGGAATCTTTGCCACCGTTGAAGTTAATGAGTTTGGTAAAGACGGGTTACTACGCGGTAACTTTAACCAATTTTTAATTCAATTGGCAGCGATCGCTGTTGCCTATATTTTTGCTGGGGTGGGTACGTTTGTAATTCTCAAAGTACTTGATGCTACCGTCGGTTTGCGTCTTTCTGCCGAGGAAGAATACCAAGGTATGGATATCCACGAACACGGCGAAGAAGGTTATGGAGAAGAATTTGCTAGTGGAATAAGTATCAAGCAAAATTCTTAATTTACTTTGTAAAAACGGGTTGAATCATTCAGCCTGTTTTTTTAGAACCAAGTATTTACACTTCCTCTCTTGCGAACAAATAAAAATATCTCCGAGAATCTACGGTTTTTTAGCTATATAGCCTGTAATAGTCTATGTGTGGAAAGCAAATTAACCATTGCCTGAATAACTTTATTCAGGCAATTTATTTATTAACCTCCGCTACTGGGGTTAAAGGGTAAGTTTTGGTTAATCGCCTCAATCTCTTGCTGTTCCATAGCATTTACTTCTTTAATATAAGGAAGTAATATTTGTGTCAATCGACGATTATAAAAGCGGTGCATACTGTGATTAGGACTTGCCGGAAAGCCTCGCCGCTTCTTATGTCTGCCCCCTGCGCCGGGGTCAAAAATTTGAATTTTTTGCTTAATTGCCCACTCAATCGGCGTGTAGTAACAAGCATCAAAGTGTAAGCAATCAATATCTTGAAAACTGCCCCAGTAGCGCCCGTAGAGGCGATTGCCTTTAGTCAAACAAAAAGACATTCCCATCGGTTGACGCTGATCTAACTCGTTGTAAGCCGCGACAAACACCACCCGATGCCGATAATTAGGGTATAACTGCTCAAAAAAGCGCTTAGTTAAATACTTACTTCCCCACCCGCCAAATTTGTCGCAAGTATCGGCGTAAAAACTATACATAAGGGGAAACAAAGACTTAGGAATCTCATCCCCTGTCAATACTTGCAACTGCAAACTTTGCTGTTCTACAGCTTTGCGTTCTCGCTTGATATTGCGGCGCTGATTGGCGTTAAACATTGTCAAATAATCATCAAAGTTTTGAAAATCCTGATTTTGCCAAATCGAGCTATGATGCAGCCAAGCAGTAAAACCATGACGTTCTAATACAGGTTTCCACTCTGGATCGACATAGAGAAAATGACAGCCGGAAATGTTTTGGCGATCGCAAAAATGATTGATCCACTTCACCATTAACCCAGTCATCTCATCTTCATCTTCTCCCGGCGCAATCAAAAATCGATAACCTTCGGCGGGTGTAAAAGGTGACATTCCTAAGAGTTTTGGGTAATAATCCACCCCAATTCGCTGCGATACTTCTGCCCATTGCTGGTCAAAAATAAACTCACCGTAACTATGACCTTTAAGATATAGCGGTGCGGCAGCAATTAATTGGCGATCGCGCCAAATAGTTAAATGATTCGGCAACCAGCCAGCTTTAGGTATGGCACTCCCAGAGCTTTCTAAGTTATTTAACCATTCCCACTCCAAAAAAGGTGTTTTGAGGGGCATAGCGAGGGCATCCCACGCCGCTTGTGGGACTTCGGCGATGTTGTTAATCCAAGCAACGTTATAACTAGGCTGAATCGATTTTACCATACAAAAAATCTAGGACGGCAAGGCTACTTCTACAGGGTACTTAAATCGCTTCTCGTTGGCAGCGATAGTGTAAAAAAACTTCTGAAGCGATTACTTTTGCCGATAATAATTCTAAACGCGGCGCGATTAATTCTGTAAATCCTTCTCCATCTACAGGAGTAGGGGCATTATTTCCCCCCAGTAGCAACGGACACACCGTTAGCCACAATTCATCAATCAAATCTGCCTCCAACATTGCCGCTACAATCTCACCGCCGCCCAATACTGCTAAACGCTTTAAACCCATTGCTAAGATTTTTTCTAGGGCATTAGTCAAATTAATCTTACTTTTGGTAGAGGTTTCACAGATAATAATTTGTTCAAACTCTGATGAATTTTGCCAAGGTTTTGCACCCCCAGTTGTGGTTAATAAATATCGGGGTACAGGTTGGCGAAAAAAGTATAATTGGCGATCGATATTTCCACTACCAGAAACTACTATATGGACAGGTTGCGGGGGTAACAATTGTTGGTATCTTTGTTGTATAAGTTGGGGTTGACAGACACGGATAGTCGTGCCGTAAGCTCGAAGCGTACCCGCGCCAAATAAAACAGCATCGGCGGCGGCAACTTGCTGTTCTAGGTGGTTTTTGTCGGCTGGAGACGAAAATCGAGCAGGCGATCGCGCCTTTGTCGCAATTTTGCCATCGGCGCTCATTGCCAAAACAACAGTAGTATAAGGTCGATTGTCAGGTAGTATCATCGCGCAGACTTAGTTAGGAACCAAAAAGACACTTGTACATAGATAACAGCTTTTTCAGAAAGAGCAGGATATGATGACAAATGCAGATATTATTTATACCCTTTAC
>JACCVJ010000167.1 GCA_013698215.1 Tatlockia sp.
GCTAACTTTTCCACCAAAGCAAACTTAGAAGTTTTAATTAGCTGCTGAACATTGCTAATAATGCGGCGATAATCAATGGTATCTGTAATGCGATCGCTTGAACCCGCTACAGACAAATCTAACCATAGCGTCACATCAACCTCAAACCATTGTCCTAAAACTTGTTCTTCCGCTAAGTAGCCAGTGTAGCCATAGCTGCGAATCCCCGTTAATTGAATCGAGTCCATAGTATTCCCCAAACCAATAGTTAAAATAGTATGAGCTTACTTTAATGATGGGGTTTATCCCCGATTGATGATTGATTATAGAAACACCAACTTACTTTTTGCTTCCGTACTAACAGAAACGTTAAAGCGTCTAGGATTAACTACTGCCGTCATCTGTCCAGGATCGCGTTCTACGCCCCTTGCGATCGCCTTTGCCAGCCAAATAGGTATAGAAGCCTTACCAGTCCTTGACGAGCGTTCGGCTGCCTTCTTTGCCCTGGGAATAGCCCGTAGATGCAAGCTTCCGGTAGCGCTGGTATGTACTTCGGGTACGGCGGGAGCAAATTTTTACCCAGCAATCATTGAAGCTAAAGAAAGTAGAATCCCATTACTTGTTTTAACTTGCGATCGCCCACCAGAACTTAGAGACTGTCATTCGGGACAAACTATCGATCAATTAAAATTGTACGGTACTTACCCAAATTGGCAAACAGAACTAGCTTTACCATCGGTGGACGTAGGGATGTTGGCATATTTGCGCCAAACAATTATTCATGCTTGGGAAAGGGCGCTTTATCCTGTAGCTGGCGTGGTGCATATAAATATACCTTTGCGAGATCCTTTAGCGCCGCTTCCTGACGGGATTGCAGATAACTTGTTGGATGAGGAATTTTTTAGTAGCATTTTTCAGCAATCAGTTAAATGTCTGTACAACGTGCCTAGTTTTCCGGTGCAATGGCAGAAATCTCAGCGCGGTATTATTATCGCTGGGGTTGCTCAACCAGAAAATGCGCGAGAATATGTAAGTGCGATCGCTCATTTGTCTAAACTCCTTCAGTTTCCCGTATTAGCTGAAGGTTTATCCCCAGTTAGAAATTACGCAGACTTAAATCCTTATCTTATTTCTACCTACGATTTACTGCTAAGAAACTCTGAGTTATCTAAGCAACTTCAGCCAGAAGTTGTAATTCAAATAGGCGAACTACCTACCAGTAAAGAGTTACGAAACTGGCTAACTTCTTCTCAAACTGAAAGATGGATTATTGACTCTAGTAATCATAATTTAGATCCACTTCATGGTAAAACAACTCATTGGCAAACTTCTATAGAGCAATTAGCAGAAACTTATAGGTTTTCCCCCAAAGCTTACAACTCTTATTTACAACTATGGTGCGAATGTGAAGCTAAAGCTAGAGCAAATGTAGATAGTACCATGGTAGAAATAGAGCAAATATTTGAATGTAAAACTGCTTGGCTATTGTCAAAAGCCCTACCTACAAAAACACCGTTATTTATTTCTAATAGTATGCCAGTAAGAGATGTAGAGTTTTTCTGGCAACCTAACACCTCAAACATTCAACCCTTTTTTAATCGCGGTGCAAATGGGATTGATGGTAGTTTATCCACAGCTTTAGGTATAGCGCATCGTCAGCAAAGTAGTGTGATGCTAACAGGAGATTTAGCTTTGTTGCATGATACTAATGGATTTTTATTAAATAACAAATTTATTGGACATCTAACAATTATTTTGATTAATAATAATGGTGGCGGTATTTTTGAAATGTTACCTATTTCTAAATTTGAACCACCTTTTGAAGACTTTTTTGCTACGCCTCAAAATATTAACTTTGCTAAACTATGTGAAACTTACAATGTAGAACATGAGTTGATTAATTCTTGGGAACAATTACAGCAAAGATTAAAAAAGCTTCCAAGTTCAGGAATCAGAGTTTTAGAATTACAAACTAATCGTAAATTAGATGCAAAATGGAGACAAGAAAATCTAGGTAAATTTGCAGCAGATATAGTTTAAGCTTTGACAAAAATTAGCAAATGCTGAGATGGTAAAAAGCTTTTAGTTTCTACCCATTTTAAACCTACGTTTGACATCTCTTTGATTGCTTGCTTCTGCGTCATTTTGTGTAGCTTTTTAATCGCAATAAACGGATTTTCTCGCCGATATTCAACTAATACTACTTTGCCTTCTGGTTTCAGTGCTTTAACAACTTCTTGCATTACTTCACGGGGTTGCGATAACTCATGATAGGCATCTACCATAATTGCTAAATCAATGCTATTTTCCGGCAAGTTAGGATTAGTAAGACTCCCTAAAATAGGCTCTACATTAGTAATTTTATTTTCATTTTTTAAAAACTCAATAATGTCTAACATCTCTGGCTGAATATCTACAGCGAAGACCTTGCCTAAAGATAACTTTTGTGCTAACTTAAAGCTAAAATAGCCTGTACCTGCGCCTATATCCGCCACAATATCTGTAGGTTCAAGATTCAAAGCATCTATTAGCTGCTGCGGCTGTTCTTCAACTTCCCGCGATGGACGTTCTAACCACAGTGCCTCAGTATGCCCCATAACCTTAGCTATCTCTCTACCTTGATAAAACTTACCAATACCGTCAGGGCTGTGGATAGTTTTGGATTGATAAATATTATCAGTGGTTGCGGCTACTGTTGCACATCCACTTAACAGCAGACAACAGCAAAGAATGCAGAGTTTTAGGGCGAGAAAATGCTTAAACATATTACTTCCAGCCCTGTGCTGCTTGCTCTAATACATAGGCTGAGACATCAACAATTTGCTGCTCAGTGAGACGACCTTTGTAAGCTGGCATAGCATATTGACCATTTTTGATTAATTGGGCGATCGCATCAGTGGAATCCATCCCAAATTTCTTTAGTGCATTTGACCTTAAACTCTTATTACGCCTAACAATATTACCACCGTTGATATGGCAACCCGCACAGTTATTAGTAAAAAGTGTCGCTGTCTCCCTTGTTGATGTCGCCAAAGCTGGAGGAGTGGCAAGGATTAAGAATGCGATCGCACTTGCTAAAATAAATATCAACTTTCTCATTAATTTAACCAATCTTCTTTAATACTTATTTTAGTAGCAACCTAAACATTCATCCCTTAGCTACCTTAAGGTTTTTATTACTAGCTAAGGAAATTGCGACTCGCCTAAGACTATTATTCGGTAGGCTTATAAAATACAAGGTAGATGTGCTAGTGCGATTTCTAAACTTTAAAACTACTTAATTTCGTCGTAATGCAACCACCCATTCCCCGGCAAACAGTTCTTCAAAATCGCTATCGTTTAATTAAAATTTTAGGTCAAGGGGGGTTTGGGCGTACCTATTTGGCAGAAGATATAGGACGATTTAAGGAGTTAGTTGCCCTCAAAGAGTTAATTCCCTTTCACAGTACGCCAGAGTCTTTAGCAAAGGCAAAACAGTTGTTTCAAAAAGAAGCAACGGTTTTATACAAAATTCATCATCCCCAAATTCCGCAGTTTAGAGCTACTTTTGAGCAAGATGGGCGGCTGTTTTTAGTCCAAGACTATATAGCAGGCAAAACTTACTGGAAATTACTGCAAGAAAGGCAAGGGATAGGTAAAACTTTGACCGAAGTAGAGATAATCCAACTATTGCAGCAAATATTACCTGTACTTGCTCATTTACACGTTAGGGGCATTATTCACCGCGATATATCCCCTGATAACATTATTGAGCGCGAGGTCGATTCTAAGCCCGTATTGATTGATTTTGGTGTAGTTAACGAAATAGCTACCCAAATTCAAGCAATTAATCCGGCTTTAGTCACAACAACGGTAGGGAAGCTAGGCTACGCGCCGATTGAACAAATGCAAACCGGGAGGGCTTACGCTAGTAGCGATCTGTATTCCTTGGCAGTCAGCGCTATAGTTTTACTTACAGGCAAGCAGCCTCCAGAATTATTTGATGATGAACAATTTACTTGGAATTGGCAAAGGTGGACGAAGGTAAGTCCAGAATTTGCTTCTTTACTTGATCGGATGCTCAGTTACAAGCCGAGCGATCGCTATCAGTCGGTTGCAGAGGTCGCCAAAGCCCTGCAATCGGTGGTAGAACCCCAGTCCCAACAGGCGAAATTCCCCGCCCCAGCAAGCCTGCCACCTGTCGCTACGTTGCCGCAAAAGGAGGCAACTTCTCCTCTCCCAGCTATTACCCCCTCCCAAATAAATACAATGGCGATCGGTCGCCGTCCTGACGAAATTAAACCAATTCCTACCAAACAATTACAACCAACAGTTACCAAGCTATCGATTTGGGAACGTTGGTGGACGTTCGCTCTAATCTATGTAGCAGCAGCTTTAATTGCTGGCGGTACTTCTTTGTTATTCGTAAGTTGGTTATTAAGTCAAAATGACAAAGTAGCGCCGCAAACTTTCCCTTCGCCGCTAATTTCCGAACCCCCTACTAATTAACAGGATATTTTGAACGCATTACTAATTACAGGTACAGATACCGAAACGGGTAAAACTGTTTTGACCACCGCACTAGCGGCTTATTGGCAAAGGTTTGTTTCTCCTAGTTTGGGGATTATGAAGCCCATTCAAGCCGGAATTGGCGATCGCGAACTATATTCGCAATTATTTACTCTCAACCAATCTATCGACGAAATAAATCCTTTATACTTTGACGCACCTTTAGCCCCGCCTATTGCCGCCGCCAAGGAAGGACGCACGATAGACTTAGGTTTAGTATGGCAAAAGTTCCAACAATTAATATCGGCGCGAGATTTGGTGTTAGTAGAAGCCTTGGGAGGGCTAGGATCTCCGATAAGTAACGAATTTACCGTCGCCGACTTAGCCGCCGAATGGCGATTGCCAACGGTTTTAGTAGTTCCTGTAAAATTAGGCGCAATTTCTCAAGCTGTGGCTAATGTAGCTTTAGCTAGGCTAACAGGCGTTGCTCTTAAAGGCATTATTTTAAACTGCGTGCAACCAGTTACAAAAGCGCAAATTAACGATTTGACACCTGTAGACTTAATTCAATCTCTAACTAATATTCCTGTATTAGGCTGTTTGCCTTACTTAGAAAACCCCACAGACTTAGACAAACTAGCTCAAGTAACTGCAAATTTAGACTTAGAAAGATTAATGCCTTTTACTTTATCTTCTGCCAATCGTAAACCGATCTCTTTACCAAATTAGGGTAAAGCAAATAAAGAATAGTTGGATAAAATTTAGTTAAATCTCTAATTGAAAACATGGTTGCTACTTCAATAAATCCGCTTAATATCGATTTATCGAGCATTCGGGCAGAAATTAGAGCATTACAACCGCAAATTGTGCAATGGCGGCGAAAAATTCATCAATACCCAGAATTAGGCTTTAAAGAACAATTAACAGCCCAATTTATCTCCCAAAAGCTCCAGCAATGGGGTATTGAGCATCAAACAGAAATTGCCCATACAGGAATAGTTGCAATTATCCGCAGCCACAAAATAGGGAAAGTATTGGCAATTCGGGCGGATATGGATGCTTTGCCAATTCAAGAACAAAATGAAGTAGATTATTGCTCAAAGCACGACGGCGTAATGCACGCTTGCGGTCATGACGGACACACAGCGATCGCACTAGCTACAGCTTGCTACTTAGCCCAGCACCGCGATGATTTTACAGGTACAGTTAAAATCATCTTCCAACCTGCCGAGGAATCTCCAGGGGGCGCTAAACCAATGATTGCTGCTGGGGTGTTATCTAATCCCGATGTAGATGCAATTATTGGGCTGCATTTGTGGAATAATCTTCCCCTGGGTACGGTGGGAGTCCGCGAAGGTGCATTAATGGCGGCGGTGGAGTGTTTTCGCGCGCGGATTTTGGGCAAAGGCGGACACGGTGCAATGCCTCATCAAACTGTAGATTCTATTGTGGTTGCAGCGCAAATTGTCAGCGCTTTACAAACCGTTGTGGCGCGAAATATCGATCCCATAGAATCAGCCGTAGTAACGGTGGGCGAATTTCATGCAGGTACAGCATTAAATATTATTGCCGATACCGCCCAGCTAAACGGTACTGTACGTTATTTCCATCCCAAATTTGCCGGGTTTATCCAACAAAGAATCGAACAAATTATTGCCGGAATATGCAGTAGTTACGGCGCAAAGTATGACTTAGAATACTGGCAACTTTACCCGCCAGTAATTAATAATAAAGACATTGCTCAATTAGTAAGGGAGCAAGCTATGACCGTTGTAGAAACTCCAGTGGGAATTGTGCCAGAATGCCAAACTATGGGCGGCGAAGATATGTCATTTTTCTTGCAAGAAGTACCCGGTTGTTATTTCTTTTTGGGTTCTGCCAATATCATTAAAGACCTGGCTTATCCTCATCACCATCCTCGCTTTGATTTTGATGAAACGGCGCTGATGATGGGAGTTGAAATATTTGTACGCTGCGTTGAAAAATTTTCCCCTCAATAGCTGTCAAACTAAGCTCTAAGCAAGTAAAAATCGTTGCCACTCTAGGAAAAACCTAAGTAGAAAATGAGCAGAAGCAGTCACAGCCAAAGGATTGCCAGCGCTAGGTGACAAATTATAAATAGTAGCAAGGCTGTGAGTGCTAGTAAAAAGCTGATTAATAAAGGCGACTCCTTGTCAACAACAGTAAAATATCCATTAATAATAGTAAGTATCGTTTTGTTTTAAGTGTAAGTTCTTTAACAAACTACTTTTTGATGGCGACTTCCCAAAAATTTGCAAGTTTCCTCGATTTACCGCCGACACAAACCCGCCACAAACCTATTAAGGATTGCTCTGGTTTGACTCCTCAAGAAAATTTGCAACAAATCATGACTCACCCCCTTATTGCGGTTACACTTTCCCCAAAGTCAAAGAACTGGTATTAAGCTGGAATTGTTTAGCTTGTGGATGGGCTGATAATTTATTTGATTGTATAGATAGCAACAACTAACTTGTCACTTCCCTAAGCCTTTAGACAGAGGGGGTTGCTGGAGAGATTAAACTAACGCTAGAAATTGAGTTAAAAAATTTTGCTATTTTTTGGAATTAGGTTTGATAGTAGTGTAGCTTGAACTACTGGGTTACTCAAAACTTGATTCGTGAATTGAGAGTATGATAATTGCGGACTTAATTGATTGGTTTGAAGGTTGGGCAAATCCTGCTTGGCAGGAGAAGTGGGACAATTGTGGCTGGCAAATTGAGCCTGGGGTACTAAACCAGTCTGCACGAGTATTAGTGTGCTTAACACCTACTTTAGCGGTAATGGAGGAAGCGATCGCCTTGCAAAAAGCAGGTACAGAAGTTAATCTAATTTTTGCTCACCATCCACTAATTTTTAATCCGCTCAAATCTTTACGCACGGGAGAGGCAATTACTGAAATAACTCGCCTAGCTTTGGGCCATCAAATCGGTATGTATACCGCTCACACCAACTTTGACCAAGTGCAAGAAGGAACCGCCGATATACTAGCAACTTTGTTGAAATTAAAACAAGTCACCCCGATCATACCAACTCAAGCTAATTTAGGTTATGGACGAGTGGGAGAACTAAACCCAACGTTAACTTTAGCGGAGTTACTCGCCCAAATTCAAACTCTTTTAAATCCGCCAAGTTTAATAATTTCTCCTACCGCCGATTTGGAGCAAACTATAGACAAAGTAGCCGTTTTAGGGGGAAGCGGTGCTAGTTACATTTCTGAAGTAGTCAAAACGGGGGCGCAAGCTTACTTAACCTCTGATTGCAAATTTCATCAATTTCAAGAAAGTCGCGATCGCGGTTTAATATTGATTGATGCTGGACATTATGCCACTGAACGCCCTGCTTGCAAATTCTTAGTTACAAAACTTGCAGCTTTAGGTTTAGAGTGGGTAAGTTTAAGCCAAAAAGATGAGGATTTTCGCTACTTTTTTGAGCAACGTAAGTCTACTTAAATTCTTATTTAGACTATAAAATTACTGGAGGTATTTTCTTAATTTAAAAATACTAGATGTAAATATATCTATTTGGTGTTTGATTAAATTGAATGGAGGCTTATTTATGTTTCTGCAATCGATAAACTTAACTAAGTTACTAATTCATATTTATTAGCCAATTATTTATTCAGCCCACAATACAGTTTGTCTAGCTACCAACATCGCCAACTCAAAAAGCA